>JAFANA010000122.1 GCA_019232905.1 Vulcanimicrobiota bacterium | reverse complement strand
GTCGTTCCCATGCGTTAGAATGCGATCGACGAATTGCCACGCGAGCTGGCTGATCTTCTCTTCGCCGTTCGGGTCCCAGAAGAGGTTCTTGCCGTCTTTACTGATCGACACGTTCGTGTGCATGCCGCTGCCGTTGACGCCGACGACCGGTTTCGGCAAGAAGCTCGCCGTCATCCCCATGCGCGTCGCAACCTGACGGCAGATCAATTTGTAAAGCTGAATTTGATCGGCCGCGGCGACGACTTCGCCGTAGCCGTAGTTCACTTCGAACTGCGACGGCGCGACTTCGGGGTGGTCCTTTTCATTCTCGAAGCCCATCGCGCGCTGCACTTCGGCTACCGTATCGATAAACGTGCGCAGCGGATCGCCCGGCAAGGAATGGTAATAGCCGCCGGTGTTGACGTACTCAAAGCGACCGGTTTCGTTGAAGCGCTGTTCCGCATCGATGCCTTCGAAAAGGAACCCTTCGATTTCGTTGGCGGCATTGAGCGTATAGCCGTTGCTGTCGAAGCACTGTTGCGAGAACGCTTTGAGTGTGCCGCGAACGTCTCCGGTAAACGGCGTTCCGTCGCGGTTGAGGACGTCGGCGAACACGAGCACTTTGCCGGGCCCGAAGCAGTCCGCGGGCGCCCAATAGAAAGATGCCCAATCGAGCGCGAGACGAAGATCGCTTTCGCGCTGCGCGGTGAACCCGCGAATCGATGAACCGTCGAACGTCAGATTGTCGTACGACTTCAACAAGAACTTCTTGTCGTAGTCGAGCATGTGCAGGCGGCCTTCGAGATCGCTGAAGAGCACGGTAACGGCCTTGATGCGCTGCTCGTTGCTAAGATATTTTAAACGCTCCTCGGCAATCTTTTCTGGCGAGACGCGATTCTTACGCTGCTGCTTCGCAGCGAGGTTCATTTCTTCGAGTTCGGTGTACGGCAGCTCGAGAAACTCGCGCAATTCCGGCATGGTCGTCGTCGTTCTCCTACATGGCAAAGCGTGGCGGGATGCATGCGACGTTTACACAAGGGCCGGGCCGGGCCTTTGGCCTTCCGGTTAAGTGCGGGGGAAAGCCCTACGCCAATCGTTGGGATAGGAGGGTCGCATTGCGGGCGACGATGCCGTAGATCGAGAGCTGCGGGTTGGCTCCGATGCTCGTCGGAAACATGGAACCGTCGAAGACGGAGAGATTCTCGACGTGATGGTGACTTCCGTCGCCGTCGATTACCGAGGTCTTCGGAGCGGACCCCATCCCGCAGCCGCCCATGACGTGCGCGCTCGCGACCCGCGTGCGCAGAACCTCCATCGGAAAGCCGGCGATCGCCGCACGTGCCGCTTCGAGCGACGTGTACGGTGTCGCGTTCTCATGAAGCGGAAGCACGGATTTCGCTCCGGCCGCAAATTGAATCTGTGCCATGGTTTGAAGCGCACGTCTTGCACCGTCCCAAACGTACTCCGTAATCGGATAGTCGAGGACCGGCGTCCCGTCGTTTTTCAACTCGACCGTGCCGCCGCTGCTTTGCTCGTGAAAGCCGTCGCGAAGCAGCGCGATGATCGCGCTGGTGTAGCGGAGGTTTTCCATCGCACGCGCGCTCTGCAAACCGTATCCGGTCATTGTCGTCGACGTCAGCACCGGGTGAAGGGGCGGCACTTCGAGTTTGTAACCGATCGGACCGTCGATGGGATCGACGTAGAGAAAGTGATCGGAGTATATGGATTGCGGCGCACCAGAAAACGGATCGACGACCTCCGGCATCGTTGCGGCTGAAATAACCGTTGGATGCAAGAACGTGCGCTTTCCAACCAGACGATACGGATCGGGTAGATCGCTTCGCAACAGCAGTCCCGGCGATCCGATCGCGCCGCCTGCGAGGACAAAGTGACGCGCGCGGATCGTGATGCGGTGCGCCGTCGCACGGATGCCTTGCGAATCCATTGCTACGCATTCAAGCGATACGACGCGCCCGTTCGTATCGGCCACGAGGCGTTGCGCGCGCGTTCGGCTTAGCAATGTCGCACCACGCTCGAGCGCACTGGGAATCGTCGTGACGAGCATCGATTGTTTCGCGTTTTTGGGACACCCCATCCCGCAGTATCCGAGATTCCAACATCCTTTGACGTTGCGCGGAATGACGGCCGCCGGAATGTTGAGCGCAGCAGCCCCGCGCCGTAACACATCATTGTTCGCATTCGGCGGTTCGGCCCATGGCATTATGCTGAGCCGCTTTTCCATCTTTGCAAACCACGGCGCAAGATGTTCGTCGGTGAAGTCTTGTAATGCGAAGCGGTCGCGCCAATACGCGAGCGTCGCAGACGGCGTGCGAAAGCTGCTCGTCCAGTTCACGGTCGTCGATCCGCCGACCGCGCGGCCTTGCAAAATATTGATGCCTTTGTCTTTGGTTTTGCGCGCCGCCGACTCTTGATAGAGATTCGGATACGAGCGGCTCTCGAGCATCTTGAAATCCGCGGCCGTCCAGTACGGGCCTTCCTCCACCATCAAGACACGCAGTCCGGCGTGACTCAGAATCTCGGCGGATGTTCCACCACCCGCGCCGGTACCGACGATCGCGACATCGACGTCAAACGTTTTGTCGCTATCAAAATGCGACGCATCGTAGATGTTCACGAAAGCTTCGGCGGCCCCGGGTATCCTGTTTGCGGCCACGAGCGCGGATTGCCATACCACGCGCCATGCGACAGTTGATGCAATGCGTCGTAGGCGCTGCGCAATTGAATGATGTTGCTGTAACGCCAGCGATTCAAAAAGCGTGCAATCTCCTCACCGTCCGCAAGATGCCATGGGCGCATGACGCCGGTTGCGAGCATCCGCAGCGGCGGCACGCGGAGAATCGTGAAGAGTTGCGCGATTTCAGCTTGAACGCTTGGCGTGAGCCCCGCAACCGCCTTGTCGAATCCTTCGACGAACGCGCGCATCGCGTCGTCGCCTTGCGGGAGCGAACCGGCGAGCATCACCGGGCCGATTGCGGCGAGAATATCCCGGTCGCTTTCGCTCAGCGCACGAAAGCGATACGCACCTGCGACGACGAGCAACGCCGCCGCCGCAACCCCGGAACCTATCCATTGACGGCGATTCATTCTTCTCCATCAAAGTAGTCCAGGTTTTCTCCACGCAGCAATCGGCGCTGCGGAATCTTCACCGACCACTTCTGACTGTCAGGATAGTACGCGGTATCATTGAACGGATTATTCGCAATGACGTACACAAGCAAATCTTCGTCGCCGTCATTGATGAATTGGTGCGCTTCACCGGGTTTGTACAGGAGCGCGTCACCTGGCCCGATGGGCGTTTTTCCCTCGTCGTCGCGCGAGACTCCCGTGCCCGAGACGACGATGTAGAATTCCCATTGCGTGCTGTGCGCGTGGTACGGATAGGGTTTTGCGCCGGGCGGAACGCGCAGCAGCTCGACATCGAACGGATGGCGCTGCATGAAGTC
>JAFANA010000113.1 GCA_019232905.1 Vulcanimicrobiota bacterium | reverse complement strand
CGTGTTTGACCTTAACGGCAATCGGATCAAGACTCTAGGAAAGTTTCCAGGCTCCGGATCCGTCCTCGCGTTCGACTCGTACAACCATCACCTATATACACTCTTCGGTGGTGGGGGACCGACGCGGGGAGCCGCCTTTGACGAAGAGGGAAATCCCGCAAAGATTAGCGGTACCTTCGGGGACGTTACTGAACCGGTTGCCGCCGTCTTCGATCCATTCAACCGTCGAATTTACGTAGCTGATTTCGTTACGAACATCAGCGTTTACGATGAACAAGGCAATGGAGTCAAATTTCCGGCGGTCAACATGAAGTGTGGCAATCCTCCCGGGGCGCTCGCGTTCGACCCGCACAACCGCCACTTCTACGCATCAGCTACGGAAGCGCTCGGTTGTTTTTATCCGATCATTACGGTTTTCGACGAGGCCGGAAACATCGTGAAGACGACGGGAACATTTCCGAACGTTGGCGCTAATCCAATAGCGATGACGTTTGACGCCCATAATAATCGGCTCTATGTCGAGAACGGCCCCAACTCCGTGACCGTTTACGATGAAGAGGGACATCAAATCACGACGAGCGGCACATTCCCAAACGTCGGCGGTTTCGGCCTGGTTGCCGCACCGCAATAGAGGATTTAGCAGAGCTTACTCCATCACGTCGTACGCGTCCGTTATCACGCGTTCGTCGAGCCCTAGCAGCGCCGCGAGTGCGATGGCGTCGGAACGCGCCGCGGCTTCGTCCGTCACTTCTTCGATGGTGTAATCCATGGAAGAGGCTAGTGATTCAAGGGCCTGATGGAGATCCGAAGTGGCGGGGCGATTCGGAATTCCGCGCAGTCCCCGAACGGCAAAGTGACGCACCCCGGCCGCCGGCGCGATTCCCGCGAGATGCGTTGCCGACAGGCCGCGCGCGCCGATTGCCTGCAAGCGCTTGAGGACGGCTACGAGCAGCGCCTTCCCTTCGCGCGGCGTCGTCGTCCGGGCGAATTCGTCGAGCAGCGCAAAGAGTGGGCGACGATCGCGCTTGAGCAGATCGCGTAAACGCACGACTTCGCGCGCGAAGGACGAGAGTAAGCCGCCCGGTTCGTCATCGGCACCGACGCCGAGCCACGAAATTTCCGCGAACAACGCGACTGCCGCGTTGGACGCAGGCACGGGAAGGCCAAATGCCGCACAGATCGCGATGAACCCGCACGTGCGCAAACAGACGCTCTTGCCGCCCATGTTCGGCCCGGTCAGTACGGCAACGTCGTCAATCGCGATGGAAATCGGCGTGAAATGCCGGCCCTCTTTTTCCAATTCGAGTTCGAGTGGAATAAAGCACGCGCCGGTGGCATGCAGCGCGGGTTCGGAAACGATCGAGGCAACCGTGCAGTCGTGGGTTTGCGTGAAGCGCGCGGCCGCAACGAGCACGTCGGCTTCGCCGAACGCATCGGCCGCGGCGTTCAACGCCGCTGCGTGTTCGCGAATCGCGTCGGTGAGCGCGCGGCGTACGGTTTCTTCCGCAGCAGCGGCAGCCGTCGCGAGCGCGTCGCGCCGATCGAGCGCCGCAAGCGTCGCATCCGTTTCTTCGATTTCACAGAGCAAGTACGTCGGCGCTTCACGCACGACGCGAACGCCGTCGGGAAGTGCGCCGTTGAGATCGGCTCGCATCACGATAAACTCATTGGGTTCGACTTCACGTCCGAGCAGTGTCGCGATCGCCGCCGTCGCGCGTCCGCGCGCGGCGTCGTATTCCGCCTGCGCTTGTGCCAGCGACGAACGAGCCCGTTCGAGTGCGGGATCGAAAGCGTCGGCGAGATAGAAGCCGAACTTTCCGGCCCGCCCGAGTTCGATCCGGCGAGCGCTCTCCACGACTGCGGCCGAGGCAACGCGCGGCAAAGCTGCGTTTTCGTCCGTCAACGTATCAAGACGCACGCAGGCATCAAAGAATCGTTGCAGCTCGAGTAAGTTTGCATCCGAGAGCGTGTCGCCCATTGATGCGCGCGCGATTGCATTCGACGCGTCGGGGGCGTTACGAAACACATCGCGCATAGCATCGAGCGTTTGCGAACTAAACCCGGACGCAATTGCGGCGACGCGTCGCGCTCTCGCTTCCGCCTGCGCTTCCTCGCCGGGTGCGAACGGTACGATGCGTTCGAAGATGCGGTCGCCGTAAGGACTCGCGGGCGCAAGAGCGGTACGCAGCCACCGGAACTCGAGCGCGCGCGCGGTGATGTCGTCGAGGAGCGCACCCGGTTTCACGCTGCGCGCTCCGAGGCGTAGACATCGAAGGTCGGAACGCCGGTCGCGCTCGCAACTTCATGCGCGAACATACGCGGTTCGAACGTGCGGTCGCGCCCGATCGACGCGACGGTCACTGCGACGATACGAATCTCGCGCTCGCATCGAACGCGCAACCGCTCGAGTGCATGTAACGCGCCGCGTCCGCTGAGCGCGATTTGCGTCGGATCTCGGACGACGATCGCGCGCTTCTCGCCCTCGCGAATCAACTGCGTCGCGCGTGACGGCGTCAAAGCTCCCTCGATGCGCAGCGCCTCTTCACGCCCGTCATAACGAGCGATGCTAAGTCGCGCGACGAGCGCGCGAACGTCCGACACCGCTTCGTCGATCGTCGGCGACGCGGAGGCGCCGCATGCCACAACCACTGCGTCACGCCCGCCGGCTAGCGCGGCAATCCGATCGACCGCGCCGTCGACGATTGCATACGGCGCGTGATGCAACAGCGTATCGATGGCTTCGCGCAATCCGGAGGCGGTCGGCGGTCCGACCAACTCATAATGCGCATCCGAGCGGACGCGAGCGTACGCGAGGCGGCCCGCCGCCGTTTGCAGCAAGGAAAGCTCGAGCATCTCACTTGCGGGTGATGCCGGAAGAACGTCGCGTGCTGTTGCAAGCGCCGTTCCCGCGCGCAGAAAGAGGCGCGGCTTCGATTGCGCGTCTCCGACGTCAATCGCTTCACCATCGCGCCCGATCGAGGTCAAGCCCGGCGCGATGCCACGCGCAACGGCGGCGCGATAGATCGCCCGCATCGCAACTGTCTTACCGACGTTTTTTCCGGTTCCGACCACGACGAGCGACGGCGCCCCCGTCTCTTGCGCCAGCCGGAGAATCGCATCACCGACGTCAACGTGCATCGGCGTCGACGTTCGTCTATCCGATGTGGAGCGCCTTGAGTACGATGAAGATTGCGCCGGTGAGGGCCAGCAACACGCCGCCGAGCAACTCCGCGGAGTCTTCAATGCGCGTCCCGAGCTTGCGGCCAAGTGTCAGGCCAAGCGTCGTTGCTAACACGGATACGAGGCCGATCACTGCCAGCGCGATGGGCAGCGGTACGCCGATGTATAAAATCGAGAAGCCGATCCCGAGCGAATCCAAGCTAATCGACAGTGACGCAACGATCAATCCCCAGCCGCGCGAGAGATCCAACCGCGGCCGGTCGCCGAGATCGCGCTTGGCCTCGTAGATCATGTACAAACCTACAAACAGCAGCGCAACGAATCCCAAATAGCCGGCCACGTCGCCGATGAGTTTGCCCGCCACGATGCCGAGTCCGGCGCCGATGAGGTTCATGATCACCTCGGCGCACGCAAACGCAATACCGATGCGAATCTTTACCGACTTCTCGACACCGTGCACGCCGACGCCGATGCTGACCGCAAACACGTCGAGCGCAAGCGAAAACGCGATGGCGACGAGCTTTACTGCTGACGTTAGCGCCACGCCTGCGGCCTAAAAGGACGAAGCCTTGATCGACTGCGAGAGCAGGTGCGTTACGGCGGATCGCAGCTGCGAAATCGTGAACGGCTTGTTAAGGAAGAGATTGGCGCCGGCGTTCTTCGCGCGGCCATCCATCGCGTAATTCGTATGGCCCGAGATCATAAGGATGGGGACGCCGCGCGTACCCTCCTTTGCGCGCAACCGTTCGATCAGATCGATGCCGGAAATACCGGGAAGCATGAAATCGCAGATAATGATATCGAAAGGCCCTTGACGATCGACGGCTACGAGCGCGCTCTCGGCGTCGTTGCACATCACCATTTCATAGGGGCCTTTTCGGAGCACGGTATCGATCAGCGTGCAAATAGCAGGGTCATCATCCGCAATCAATACACGCCAGTTGCGCTGGACCATCTCGTCTGGCATTCGTCCCTATTTTCTTTCGGCCTCGCCTGAGGGGTGAGGCTTTTGTTAAACTTTCTATGATGGCGCGCCCGGTGCCCGGATTCTTCTTTCCTGTGGCCGCAATTCTTTTGCTAGCCGCAGTTGCCGCGCCGATTATTGCCGTGCTCGTGACGCTTTCTCCGGCCGAAGTGGGCCGCGCCTTTAGCGAGCCCCAGGCGCTCTCAGCACTCCGCGTCTCCTTCGAAGCCTCGCTGTGCGCAACCGGCGTCGCGGCCGTTCTCGGTGTTCCCGCCGGGTATTGGCTCGCGCGCGCGCCGCGCGTCTACTCAATTCCGCTGCTCTTTGTGCTCGCGCTTCCGCTCGCATTTCCACCGGTTGCATCGGGCATCTTGCTGCTCTCCGTTCTGCACGGCACGCCTATCCCTGATTCGCTCGCCGGCGTTGCGGTTGCGGAGTTCTTCGTTTCGGGATCTTTTGTCGCAATCGCGTCGTCGGCGGCTTTCGGCGCGGCGGATCCGATTTACGAAGAAGCCGCGCGCACACTGGGCGTGAGCGAATGGCGCATCTTCCTAGCGATTGCCCTGCCCGCTGCAGCGGGAAGCGTCTTGGCCGGAATCGCGTTCGCATGGCTGCGCGCGATCGGCGAGTACGGAGCGACCAGCGTCCTTGCCTATCATCCTTCCTCTTTGCCGGTCGCGCTGTATGTCGCACTCTCGGCGTCCGGTGTGCGCGCCGCGCTTGCTCTAACGTATGGTTTTGTCGTATTGGCGGCGATCGTCGTCGCAATTGCGTGGATTTTGCGGCGGCGCGTCGTAGAGTAAGGCCGGTATGGCCATGATCGATCGTTTGCTCGCCCCGGACTCCACGTTCCAGAAGAACTTTTTCTTTCTCGCCAAGCGTTTCGTTGCAGGCGAGACGAACGAATCGGCGATTGCGGCCGTGCGGAAGCTCAACGGCGAAGGCATGTCCGCGACGCTCGATTTTCTCGGCGAAGACGTGCTCGAACGTGAAGCCGCAATAAAAACACGCGACGCGTATATCGACATGCTCGATGCCATTCGCATCAGCGGCGCCAACACGAACGTGTCCGTGAAGTTGACGGCGATGGGATTGCTCGTAAGCGAAGATTTCGCGCTCGAAAATCTGACTCACATACTCGATCACGCGCAGCGTAACGCCGATCCGTTCGTACGCATCGACATGGAAGGTTCGTCGGTCACCGACGTCACGTTGCGAGTCTTCGAACGGGCATTTGCAACGCACAAAAACGTGGGGATCGTCCTGCAGGCGTATCTCAAACGTACCGCAGCCGACGTGGAACGAGCGATCGAACTCGGCGCTCGCGTTCGTCTCTGCAAAGGCGCGTACAACGAACCGCCGGAGATCGCCTATAAAGAGATGCCCGAAATTCGCGCGAATTTCGTGAAGCTTGCACGAGAGCTGCTCACGCGCGGCAACTATCCGGGCCTCGCTACCCACGATCGCGGGTTGATCGATGAACTGCGCGCGATCGTGCGCGACGAAGAGATCTCGCGCGAGAAGTTCGAGTTTCAAATGCTGTATGGCTGCCGTCCGCAACTTCAACGCGAACTCGTCACCGACGGCTACCGCATGCGCGTCTACGTGCCGTACGGAACGCACTGGGCCGGATATTTTTATCGCCGCGTGATGGAGCGCCGCGAGAACGCATTCTTCGCGCTCTCCTCGATGTTCTCGAAGTAACAACGCCGCGATGCGAGCCGTCGTTCAGCGTGTCACGCGCGCCGAGGTGCGCGTCGACGACCGGATCACCGGCAAAATCGGGCAGGGATTGTTAGTGCTCGTCGGCGTCGGCGTAGCCGACGATTCCGGCGACGCGCGCTGGACGGCGGAAAAGGTAGCGAACTTGCGCATTTTCATCGATGATGCCGGTTTGATGAATCGCAGCGTACTCGACGTCGGCGGAGCGGTGCTGCTCGTTTCGCAATTCACGTTGCACGGCGACGCGCGAAAGGGCCGGCGCCCATCGTTCATCACCGCCGCCAAAGAACCGCTCGCGAGCGACCTGTACGAAGAGACCGGACGCGAACTCGAAAAGCTCGGCCTCGAAGTCGCCTACGGCGAGTTCGGCGCCGACATGCAAGTCGAACTGATCAACGACGGCCCCGTCACGATTCTCCTCGACTCAGACCGCACGTTTTAGCGCCCGGCTCTACAATGTCACGTCCGATATGCGTTCGACACGTACGACGCGATCGGATTCGATTAAACGTCCGAGCACGTCGAAGCCGCTGACGACGCGGCCGAAAACGGTGAACGAATTGTCGAGGTGATACTGCGGCGACAACGTGATGTAGTACTCTGAACCGGCCGAATCGAGCAGCGGCGTGTTCGTCTTTTCGTCGTAGTTCAGTCCCATCGAAATGACGTAGGCGTTCTGTTCGAGCGGATTCTGTTCCGCGCCGATCGTGTAGCCGGGACCCGGCGCGTTTTTGTCGTCTTTCTCGCCCGTCTGCACGACGAAATCCGGAACGATGCGGAACCAGCGGTTGTCATTGTAAAAACCACCCGCGCTCAGATTGAGGAAATTTTCAACGGTCAGCGGAGCCCATTCCGGAAACAACGCGACGTAGATATTGCCCTTTGTCGTCACGATGCGAACGCGCGGATGGGGACCGCGCGCCGGCGAGGTCATCTCTGCGGAGGTCTTCGGTAAGAGATCGGGTCCGAGGTCCGCCGTCATCGGGTCCGGACTGGTCGCCTTGCCCGAGGGCACCGTCATCGGAACGGGCGATTCGGACGCGAGCGGATCCACAGCAGGCGCCGGAACATGGATGAAAGACGGGATCGCCGTCCAGCTCGTGTGGATCGGCTTCCCTTGCAGCGCGAGAAGTGATTCACTCGTTTGCTCTTGCACTCGCCACGACGGGTCGTTCAGCATCGGCTGGAGGTCAGCGGCCGCCGCGGGGTCCTTGAGCTTCCCATAGGCACGCACGGCCTCGATGCGCACGGTTTCGTCGGGATCCCGGAGCGCCGTGGAAAGGACGGCGCGTGGAACCCTTGCAGCGTAGCGCCGGAAAATCGTCCACATCACGCGTTCCCGGACATAGGGATCGCGTTCGTCGCGCATCGCTGTTGCAAGCGCGCTCGCAGAGCGAGCACCTTCGGGTCCGTCGGAGAAGAAATTCAACGTGATCGCCGCGCGGCCGCGGATGACCGGGTCGGGGTTCGACCCGAGGAGCTCGCGAGCAGCAGCGGCCCCATCGGTCTCGGGCTGGCCGGCAAGTTTGTGGGCTTCCTCGTACCGTCCGATCGCATCCAAAGCCGCGATTCGGACTGCGCCGGCCGGGTCGGTTAACGCAGTCTTAACGATGGTGCTCGCTGCGGTTCCCAGGTCAATCACACCTAGCCCATATATGCTCATAGCACGAACGCTCGTTCGCGCGTCCTTCAGATGCGCGGCAAGCAACGGCGCACCAGCTGCCTGACGCGATCTCCCGATTGCAAGCGCAGCCCGGGATGCCGTCGTCTCGTTTGGTGCATTCAGCAGTGAAGCGAGTTGACCGTCGCCCAGACTTCTTGCTTGCTCCAAACGCAGGATGGCTCGTGGAATCGTGACGATTCCAGCCCCCATCAGCACCAAGCAACCGACGGCCGTAACAGTGATACGAGAGCGTAAAAAATCCGCCAATCGCACGCCTACCCCCAACCATTTGACCCGAACTTGCGTTCTAGTATATGCAGAATGATCGCTGTCCTCCCCGGGCAGCGCGAGAAGGTAGAAAGCAAAGTATAATGTCGACCCCAGAAACCCCTAAAAAAACGACCGGTATGTCGGTACGCGAAGCCGGTCAAAAAGGCGGCGAAACCGTCAAGAAAAAGTACGGCCCGGAGTTCTACGAGCAGATCGGCCGCAAAGGTGGGCTGGCCACAAAGCAAGCTCACGGTCACGAATTCTACGAGCAAATCGGTAAGAAGGGTGGCAAGAAAGGTGGCGAAGCCACGCGCGATCGCTACGGTCCTGACTTCTACGAACGCATCGGACAAAAAGGTGGCCAGAAAGTCAAGCAACTCATCGAAGAGGGCAAACGCGCAGCCGCAGCCGCAAACGCGGAAGAGGAAAAGCGCGCGAGCTAGTTTCGCCGCCGTAAGTGCGGCGGGCATTATGCTCGCCGCTCTTGCTCAATTCAACGCGCCGTCCGCAACGGCGTTTCCAATTCTCACGCCGGCACCGGGCAAATCGCCCACGGCTTCGCCGGCGGCAACGACGGCGCCGAACGTTTTGCCGCTCAACTCACGGCTGACGTTTATTCTCGACGGCACGATATCGTCCGCGACGTCGAAGACCGACGAAATGGTCAATGCGCATCTCAAAAATGCGCTGGTCGTCGGTTCGCACACCATCGCAAGCGCCGGAACTCCCATACAAATTCGCATCTTGGATGCAAGCCCAGCATCGAACCCCGATATCTACGGCTTCGTCGACGTTTTCTTCGAACCGCTGCGTTTGAACGACGGCCGCACGATTGCGCTCCGCCCTCCGACCGGCCATCTCAACGTAAACTCGAGCGCCGGACACGACTCGACCGTCGCCGTGGAAAACACGATCGGCGACGTTTTCACGCCCACGATGTTGCTGCACGTCTTTCGCAAAGGACGGAATTTCGTATTGCAGCCGGGAGCCGAGGTTCACGCGCTCACGGAGGCCGCGGTCCAAGCAATGCCAAACGGAACCATTGCGATCATGACGCCGGCACCGTTCGTGGTCGAGGAAGCGACACCGCATTCTTCGTTCCACACGATGCCGCTCGCGACGCCGAATCCGAGTTACCGGCCGCAAATGACGACGCCGACGCTCGGACCGGGGACACCAACGCCTCGTCCGTAAGGAGGTCCGTGTGATCAAACGTTTCTTGAACGCAGCCGTTGCCGCATTTATGTTTACTTCGTGCGTGGCTCTCGCTGCAGACGCAACGCCGCCGCCGCAGCCCCAAGGGGCGGAAGTCGCGTTCGTCTCCGGCGTCACGAAGGATCTCAACGCGCGCTTCCCTACACCGTCGGACGCCGAAAAAGCCGGTTACTTCCGTTTCACCAACGAAGATAAAACCGGCGCAATCAGCTATGCCAATCTCCAATGGCAGTCAGCCGATCCGCAACACCCGAGCCAACTCTGGTACAGCGTAAACGGCAAACTCCTCGGCGCCGACTATTCCGTACTAAAAAGCAATTCGCCGAACAAGCCGTCACTGTGGGGCGTAAACCCGCAACGCTGGGACACGTTCCGCGCGCACGTGCACTACGTTCTCACCGGCGCCGACGGCAAAGAAACATACGGCGCAACATCCGTCACGAAATTCACCACAGCCGGCGGCGACAGCACCAACCCGCAAGCCGCAACGCTCGTAAAAATGGGCATCGTCAAAGACGCCTCGCAAGTAAAACACGTCTTCCTCTTCCCGGCAATTTGGGATCTCGAACTCTGGGTCACGCCGAATCCAACCGGCGCCTTCGCCGAAGCTAATCCGCTCGTGAAACCGTCCGCAAACGCGTCCACAGACGACATGTAGGTGGCTGGTTGGTGGCGGGCGTCCAGGATGTGATACGCCGGGTTAAGCCTGCACCTTGAACGGGGACACGCAAAAAAGCCGCATCGTGCGGCTTTTTCGCTCGGGCTGATTTTTGCGCAAAACAAGTTTTGAAACACACATCCTGCGTGGGCGCAAAAATCAGAAGGTCCCCGTTCAAGGTGCAGGCTTAACCCGGCGCATCACATCCTGGTCTGATATGCGGACACGCGCGCGCAAAGCGCGCGCGTGTCTGCGTATTTGACCTTTTTCGTTTTTTGGTTTGGGGATGAGTCTTCCGAAAAAATGCGCAAGTAGAAAACCCGCACGATGCGGGTTTTCGGGCGGTTTCCGGTACGGGGTTAGAGCGACTCATCCCCAAACCAAAAAACGAAAACGCCCGCCACCACCCTACTGCTTCGCACAGTTTGCCATTGCTGCGTCGTACGCAGTATCGACGGCCTTCTCTTCGTTTTGCGCGATCACGTCTCGTTGGCCATCAAAACGCAGTGATGCTTTGATGTCTTTCATGTCGGCGGGCAGCTTCATTTCCGAATAGGAGTTGCCGCCCAGTGAGTGCGGGAGATCGTCGGTGTTGTATTCCATCATCGTTTGGGCGACGCCGTTGAGGTCGATCGTCATTGCGCGTTGTTTGATATAGGCGCGTTGAAGATCGTCGGCGGATTCGTTGATGGCCTTTGCTGCGGTCTGATCGGACGTGAGCGATGCGCCTTTGCGTAGTTCCACGATTTCCGATTCGATCGTTGGGAGCGTTTTCTGTAAAACGTCCACATACTTGAGGAGATGCGAGCGCGCGTCGACGAAACGTGTCTGATAATCGGGTTTTCCGAAGAGTTCGTTAATGTCGACGAGTTGGGTGTCGACTCGATCGAGGGTTCGGTCGTTGGCGTACATTGGGACGAAGGCGCCGTTGAAGTGGCGTGCGAGCGAGTTGCAGTAGGGCGATGATTTCACGGTCACGATCGTTTTCGGGGGCGCCGC
>JAFANA010000104.1 GCA_019232905.1 Vulcanimicrobiota bacterium | reverse complement strand
CACTCGTTCGCCGCCGCGGCGACCGGCTTCGCGAACGCTCATACCGCCCTGCGGGTCTTCTTGCATCGCCATTATCTGTTATTCACCTCGAAAGAAGTATGCGAAGGTACTTATTGCCCGCCCAACCGCTCGGTAAACCAAGGAATTTCCTAGCGTGATTACGACGGTTTTTGAGGGCGCGACAATCGTAGACGGATTGGCACGGCCTCAATTTTCTACGGATATCGCACTCTCCGAAGATCGCATTGCGCTCATCGGTGATTGCTCGGACCGTGAAGCCCGGCGGCGCTTTGATTGCAGAGGGAAAATTGTGGCGCCGGGCTTCATAGATGCTTGTTCCCACACCGGTGGGAAGTGGCTCACTGCTTTTCAAGCAAATTCGAAGAGCAGTCAAGGAATCACAGACGAGATAACAGGCCTTTCCACCGCTTACTTCCTCGATCATTGGGATGAAAGAATCAACGTCGGCGAGCTTTTCGCCCTAGCGTCCCGGACAGAACACGGGATCGTTGGGACTTTCTTCGCAGAAAACGACGTTCAATCTGCGATTGAGGCAGGCGCTGCAGGCGCCGCGATCGATCTTTCTGCCACGCCGCTCGATACGGCGGTGTCGATCGCGCAACAAGCAGCGAATGCGGGAGCACCGCGCGTGATACTTCGCATTCGCGACAACGCTAACGACGTCGTCGGAGCGGTCGAGGAAGCGATCGCGATTGCCGAACGCGCGAGCGTTCACGTGCACATCGGCAATCACCATGTCGTTTACCCGCATGATACCGGACGAATGGAGCGCACGCTCGAACGAATCGACCGCGCGCGCACCCGCGGCGCGTCGATTACATGCGATGTCGCACCGTATACCGCCACATGGATCGAACTCGCGTCTCTGCTTCCGGCCGGCGTCACGCCGCAGGCATTGCACGACGAGACGCTGCGCGCGGCGGTTGCGATGGAGATGCAAGCGCGCCTCGGTAACGTGTGGCACGACGTCATGCTTGCCGAAGTCGGAAGCGAGGAGCGCATGGCATGGTGCGGCATGCGGTTTGACGACATCGCAAAACAGACGTGGCGCACGCCTGCGCGCGCCATCGTCGATTTCATCGCACAGGAAGGAAACGCCGCGCGCGCATTTCACTTTTGCTTAAGAGAAAATGACGTCGCACTCGCGCTCTCGGCGGACTTTTGCGCAGTCGGAACCGCGGCGCCGTCCTACGACGGGCGCGAACAAATCTTCGGTTTGATTCATCCGCGCGCATACGGCACGTTTCCACGGATCTTCGGCCGCTTCGTGCGACAACGCCGCACGCTTTCGCTCGAAGAAGCCGTGCGCCGCATGACGTCGTTGCCGTCGCAAATTTTCGGCCTAACCGGACGCGGCGTGCTGCGCGAAGGCGCGATAGCGGATCTCGTCGTGTTCGACCAGGAGCAATTCGTCGACACCGCAACCTATCTCGAGCCTACGTCGTTACCGAAAGGACTATCGTATGTTTTTCGCGGCGGCATTAACGATTTCGCTCCAGCTTCAGCGCGCGACATTTGATATTCTCGACGCGGTCAATATCGAAGTCGTCGCGCACAACCCCGGAAAACTCCCGGTGAGCGCGACGTTTCCTTCGCCCGCACAATACGAACTCGATCTTCTCAACGGCTCGAAAGTCGTTTGGACGTCGCTGCGGCCGACGCCGCCGACCGCGCACTTCCCGTCGCATTCGCGGTCGTTCATGCCGGGACCGAACGTCCTCGCCGTCTACATTTGGAACGGGCTCACAAGCGACGGAACGGCGCTCGCGCCCGGGCGCTACATGTTTCGCGCGCGTATGCTGACGAACGGCACGCAAGCCGAAGCGACGGTGCCCGTTCAATTTATCAACACGGTTCCCGTTTCGGTCGTCGGGAAGCTGAGAGCAGGCGAAGAGATGACGATCTCGGGGATGCTCGATACCGGCAAGACGCACCTGACCGATCCGACCGGTACGTTAACGCTGATGCGCAAACTCAGCACCGCACCCCAAGCTGCGATTGCAGTTCGCGGCTACCTCACCCAGGCGCCCGACCGCACGCCGGCATTCTTCGTCGAGCGCTGGGCGCCGCTTCCCGAGAATACTTCCGCGCCGGTGTCGATTCCGTCACCGTCCGCTCGACGTCACTAATACAAAGACCGACAACGAAGGAGACGATCAATGCGGTTTATGGTCATGGTCCGCGCGACGGCAGATAGCGAATCCGGGCGGCTGCCCACGCGCGAAGAGTTCGAACGCATGGGCGAGTTCAACGAGCAGCTTATCAAAGCCGGAATCATGCTCGCCGGTGAAGGGCTGCAGCCGAGCTCCAAAGGCGCTCGCATCCGTTTCGATGAGGGCCGTGCGACGGTCATCGACGGCCCGTTTGCGGAGACGAAGGAACTCATCGCCGGCTACTGGCTCGTGCAAGTGAAATCCAAAGAAGAAGCCGTCGAGTGGTTCTCTCGCGCGCCGATGCAGCCGGGTTGGACGCTCGAATTGCGCCAGGTGTACGAAGTAGAAGACTTCGGCGACAACGTGACGCCCGAAATGATCGCACGCGAAGAGCAATTGCGGAGCCGCGCATGAAGATCATTTCAATTTTTCGATGGATACGGGTGGAGTCGTTCCCGACGGCATCGCCACGCGTGCGTCACAGCAACGCTTTCTCGAAATCGCGGGCCCGGGCACGTGCGAACTCATCGAGGTAACCGGTCCCCAATAACGCCATGACAACAGAGATCGACCGGCGGCTCGAAGCGATTTGGCGCATCGAGTCGCCGCGCTTGATTGCGGGGCTCACGCGCGTCGTGCGGGACGTCGGCGTCGCGGAAGAACTCGCGCAAGACGCATTCGTGGCGGCGCTCACGCAGTGGCCGGAGTCAGGTATACCGGACAATCCGGGCGCGTGGCTCACGACGACGGCGAAACGACGCGCGATCGACCGCTTTCGCCGCGACGAAGTTCTGGTCCGCAAGACGGATCAACTCGCGCGTGAGACACCGCTGTCTACCTCGATTGAAGCGGAACTCGAGAACCTCGACCAGGATGTCGGTGATGATATGCTCCGCTTGATCTTCATCGCGTGTCACCCGATTCTCTCGCGCGAAGCGCGCATCGCGTTGACGCTGCGATTACTCGGCGGATTAACGACGATCGAAATAGCGCGCGCATTCTTGACGCCCGAACCGACGATCGCGCAACGCATCGTGCGCGCAAAGCGGACATTGAGTGAAGCACACGTTCCGTTCGAACTGCCGCCGGCGAACGAGCGCGCCGCGCGCTTATCGTCGGTTCTCGAAGTTATTTACCTGATCTTCAATGAGGGCTACTCCGCAACGTCGGGCGACGATGTCGTGCGCCCGGAGTTGTGTCAGGACGCATTGCGGCTGGGACGCGTGTTGGCGCACTACATGCGCGAGGAAGGTGAAGTGCTCGGCCTGGTGTCCTTGATGGAGCTGCAGTTTTCGCGATCCGCCGCACGCGCCGGCGCGGACGGACGACCGGTCTTACTTGCCGATCAAGACCGCCTGCGGTGGGATCGCGTGTTGATTTCACGCGGCCTGCATGCGCTAGAGCGCGCGCAAGCACTCGGCGCGTACGGTCCGTATACCGTACAAGCGGGAATTGCCGCGTGCCACGCGCGCGCGGCGACGTTCGACGACACGGATTGGAAACGAATTGCAGCGCTCTATGATGCGCTTGCCGAACAACTGCCGACGCCGGTGGTACGCCTCAATCGTGCCGTTGCAATAGGCATGGCGTTCGGAGCAGAAGCAGCCGTGCCGCTCGTCGACGAGTTGTCGGACGAACCGGCGCTGCGCAGCTACTATCTCTTACCGGCCGTGCGCGGCGATCTGTTCGAACGAATGTCGCGTTTTAGCGATGCGATAATGGAATTCGAACGCGCAGCAACACTCGCCGTTAACGAGCGCGATCAAAAATTTTTGCGCGCGCGTGCAGCAGCTTGCCGGAATAGATAACGTTGATGGGAATATTTCAAGCATGGCTATGTTGCGCGGCGTCGCGTTCGCCGGCGCCCTTTTCACCCTCGTCGTTTGTACGACGTTACCATCTCTTGCCGTCACGCAACACACGAGTGGACTGACCGGAGCGTTCTACGCGGCCGGCGGTGGTGCGGGAAGCTTTTCGACAATTCGCGCGTTGAACTCAATGTTCGGAGCTCCGACGGTTCAAGGCGAGATGCAGCGATTGCAAGATCAGTTCGGTGACACGAGCACGTTCATCAGCATGTTCGATTTTGCGATGGATGACGCGTGGCAGAAAGCCGGGAGAGCCGACGTCGCGGTATCCAAATCATCGGATCTGACCGGGCCGCAACTCGGAGAAGCTGTCGTTTCCGCGGGAACGCAACATCGCGTGTTCACGGTACAGCGCCTCTTTGCGTCACTCTTTCCGCCGCAGGTCGCCGCCGACGTGCTGCTCGATCTCGACGTGAAATACGGCGCGGACGCGAGCAAGAATTTCAAGTCGATGGCAAATTCGTTCTTCACGGACACCGGCGAGACTCTCGGCGTCGCCGCATTGAAGGGAGCGCACAAAGCGCAATAAAACCCGCTCCGCATGGAGTGGGGCCACCTAAGCGTCGCGGAATATCGCGAGTGGCTCGTTACCGACGGCTCCGGCGGCTATGCATCCGGGACCGCTTCGGATATCCTCACGCGCCGTTATCACGGCTTGCTCGTTGCCGCGCTCGCGCCGCCGCTCGGAAGACGCGTACTGCTTGCGAAACTCGACGCGTCGGTCGTATACGACGGCTCTTCCGTCGAGCTCGGCGCGAATCGTTGGCATGACGGCACCGTTGCAGCGACCGGCTTTCGCTTCATCACCGATTTCAGGCTCGACGGACGCGTTCCGGTCTGGAAGTACGCAATTGCCGACGCCGTACTGGAGCGGCGCGTCTGGATGCATGGCGCATCCACGACGTTCGTTCGCTACACCCTTGCGCGCGCACACTCCTCACTGGCGATTTCGCTCAAAGCCTATGTGAACGATCGCGACTATCATGCCCTCACACATGCGCTCAGTGTAGGTGACGTCACGCAGATCGACGGTTCAACCGCAACCATCAGGCTCGGAGGCGGCACACCGTGGCACCTCCGAGTCGATCGCGGAACGATTCGTGCGGAGAACGAGTGGTATTATGGCTTTCTCCTGGCGCGCGAAAGCGAACGCGGCTTGGACGACGTCGAGGATCATTACCATGGATGCACGATCGACGCGACGCTAGCCGCCGGCGAATCGCTGACGGTCGTTGCGTCCACGTCGCAGATCGAAACGTTCGACTCGCAGGCCGTGCTCGCGCAGGTGCACGAATCCGAACGCGCATTGCTCGGCCGGTGGCGGGAAACGCAGCCGTGCGCGGCGGGCGCACCCGCATGGATCGAATCGCTCGTCCTGGCTGCGAACCAATTCATCGTGGATCGTCCGCTAAATGGTTCGCCCGGAAAGACGGTGATCGCAGGCTATCATTGGTTCGGCGACTGGGGACGCGATACGATGATTGCACTCTCCGGGCTGACACTGACCACCGGAAGAGCGGAGATCGCGCGTACGATCCTTGCGACCTTCGCGCGGTATATCGATCGCGGCATGTTGCCCAATCGCTTTCCCGAGGGCGGCGCTGCGCCCGAGTACAATACCGTGGATGCGGCGCTGTGGTTTATCGAGGCATTGCGTCAATATTATGCGGCGACGAACGATCAGTCGCTGCTGCACGATGTGTTCGATGACGCGAACGGCATCATCGATTGGTACGCGCGCGGTACACGCTATCACATCGGCGTCGATGCACGTGACGGACTGCTCTATGCGGGCGAACCAGGCGTCCAACTCACGTGGATGGATGCAAAACTTGGTGATTGGGTCGTCACGCCGCGTATCGGCAAACCCGTTGAAATCAATGCGCTTTGGTACAACGCGCTGCGCGCAATGGACGGCTTTGCGCAACTTCTCGGGCGCGACCCCTCGCGCTATCGCGAACTCGCTTCCCCCGTGCGCCGCTCCTTCGCGCGCTATTGGAATGATGCGGCCGGCTACCTCTACGACGTGCTCGACGGGCCGGAGGGAAACGATGCGACAATTCGCCCGAACGCCCTCTTTGCCGTTGCGCTGCCGTTTCGCGCACTCGACGCGAAGCGCGAAGCGGCAATCGTCGACGTCGCGGCACGGACGCTGGTTACGCCGTGCGGCGTCCGGTCGTTATCTCCGAACGATCCGGCGTATACCGGCCACTACGGCGGATCGCCGCGCGACCGCGACGCGGCCTATCATCGTGGAACGGCGTGGCTCTGGCTCACGGCGATCTTTCTTCGCGCATGGCGCAACGCGGGCGGCGACGCCGCGGAAGCTTTAGCCTATTTGCAACCGTTTGCCGAGATGATACATACCTATGGAGTGGGCACGCTCGCCGAACTAACCGACGGCGATGCACCCTACGATCAACGTGGTGCGATCGCGCAAGCGTGGAGCGTCGCTGAGATTCTGCGCGTATGGCATGAAGTTCAAGGAGACCACGGATGAACGACTCCGAGAATCCGGAACGCGACCGGCTTGCCGATAAGACGGCGGCATGGTGGCGCTGGGGGCCCTACGTCAGCGACCGCCAGTGGGGAACGGTGCGCGAGGATTACAGCGCAACGGGCGAGGCGTGGGAGTACTTTCCGTTCGACATGGCGTCGAAACGCGTGTACCGCTGGGGAGAAGACGGCATCTTCGGCATTTCCGATGCGAATCAGCACCTCTGTTTCGCACTCGCACTTTGGAACGGCAACGACGATCGCTTGAAGGAGCGTTTCTTCGGAGTTACCGGCAATCAGGGTAACCACGGTGAGGACGTCAAAGAGTACTACTTCTTTCTCGATAATCTTCCGTCGCACAGCTACATGCGCGCGCTCTACAAATATCCGCACGCGCAGTTTCCGTACGAGCACCTCGTCGAGGAGAACCGGCGGCGCACGCGCCTGGATCCCGAATACGAACTCATCGATACCGGCATTTTCGACGACAATCGCTATTTCGATGTGGAGATCGAGTACGCGAAAGCTACCCCGAACGACATCCTGATTCGCATTACTGCGACGAATCGCTCGAGCGAACCGCACGATTTGCACCTGCTTCCCACGCTCTGGTTTCGCAATGAGTGGGGATGGCGTGAAGGCATCGAACGCTCGTCCATCGTGCAACGCGGTGCAACGCACGAATATACGCACCTCGTAGCCCATCAAGCCAATCTCGGCGACTATCATTTTTACGCGCATGCGCCGGCGCGGATGCTCTTCACCGAAAACGAAACGAATTTTGAAGATTTGTGGGGCATCGGGAACCGGACACCCTACGTCAAGGACGGCATCGAGCGCTTCATCGTCGCGGGCGATGACAAGGCCGTGAATTCGGAGCCGTACGGCACGAAAGTCAGCGCGCATTATCAGCTTTCGCTCGGCGGCGGCGAGCGCCGGACGGTCCAGTTACGGCTTAGCGACGCGCTCCTCGGGGAGCCGTTTGACCGATCGTTCGATGAGATCTTCGCAAAACGCATCGAAGATGCCGATGTGTTCTACGACGAGATCAATCCGTTTCACTCGGACGCCGAAGCTCGCCGCGTGCAGCGTCAAGCGTTTGCGGGATTGCTATGGTCGAAGCAATTCTATCACTATCACGTCCCGCGCTGGCTCTATGGTGACCCACTGCAGCCGACGCCTCCGCCCCAACGTCTGCTCGGTCGAAATCACGAATGGACGCATTTTGACGCAGCCGAAGTCATGTCGATGCCCGATACGTGGGAGTATCCGTGGTTTGCCTCATGGGACCTCGCCTTTCACACGGTCGCATTTGCGCTGATCGATCCCGACTTTGCGAAGAACCAGCTCGTCCTGCTTTGTCGTGAGTGGCTGATGCATCCGAACGGGCAGTTGCCGGCGTACGAGTGGGCATTCAACGACGTCAATCCGCCGGTCCATGCGTGGGCGGCGCTGCGCGTGTACCAAATTGAACAGAAAGAACACGGGCGCGGCGATCTCGTGTTCCTCGAGCGTGTGTTTCAGAAACTGCTGCTCAATTTTACGTGGTGGGTCAACCGCAAAGATGCGCAAGGCAACAACGTCTTTCAAGGCGGCTTTCTCGGTCTCGACAACATCGGCGTCTTCGACCGCAGCGCGCCGTTGCCGGGTGGCGCATTTCTCAATCAATCCGACGGCACGAGCTGGATGGGCATCTACACGCTCAACATGCTGGCGATTGCAATCGAACTCGCAATGCACAATCCTATCTACGAAGATATCGCAACGAAGTTCTTCGAGCACTTTCTGTATATCGCCGACGCGATCAACCATCTTGGCGGCCACGGCTTGTGGGACGCCGAGGACGGGTTCTACTACGACATGCTGATGTGCGACGACGGCCGCCAAATCCCGATGAAGATCCGGTCCATGGTGGGTTTACTTCCGCTGCTCGCGGTCGAAATCGTCGAGCCCGAAGTGCTCGACGCGCTGCCTTCATTCAAACGGCGCCTGGAGTGGTTCATTGCAAAGCGTCCGAACCTCTCGAAAAACGTCGCGAGCATGACGGAACCGGGCGTCGGCGAACGGCGCCTGCTCTCGATCGTCGACCGTGACCAAGGCCTCACGATTTTGAGGAAAATGCTCGACGAGTCGGGATTCTTGAGTCCGCACGGCATTCGCAGCGTCTCGCACTATCATGCGGAGCATCCATTCGTACTCAATCTCGACGGCCGGGAATATCGAGTCGACTACGAACCCGGTGAATCAACCAGTGGTCTCTTCGGTGGAAATTCAAACTGGCGCGGACCGGTTTGGATTCCTTTGAATTACTTGCTCGTAGAAGCCTTACAACGTTTTCACTACTATCTCGGCAGCGCGGTAAAGGTCGAATGCCCGACCGGAAGCGGACAGCTCATGGATCTTTGGGAGATCGCTTCGATGCTCTCGAACCGGATGATCAACATCTTTCTTCCCGACGCCGACGGCAATCGCCCCGTATTCGGCGGCGTCGAGAAATTCAACCGCGACCCGCATTGGCGTGACTACATTCCGTTCTACGAATATTTCCACGGTGAAAACGGAAAGGGACTTGGCGCAAGCCATCAAACCGGCTGGACGGCACTCGTCGCCAAATTGATCGAGCAACGCGCCGAATACGGGTAGAGACTCTGCATGGCACGGTATCCGCATCTTCCGCGACGCGCAGTCGTGTTGTCATTTGAGGGACCGGATCGATATGCGATGGTCGGCGGCCTCGGCGTGCGCGCGTCGGAACTGAGCGTCGCGCTTGCCGACGCGGGCTTCGACACCGATTTAATCTACGTTGGCGATCCGTCGCTTCCGGCGGTCGAGTCGCGTGCCGAACGGTTTACGGTGCGGCGCTGGTGTCAGTGGATTTCAGCGTATCATCCGCAAGGCGTGTATGACGGTGAATGGGGCAAGATCAACGATTACGGATCGAGCGTGCCGCCGTTTCTGCTCGCGAACGTCGTCGAGCCTGCGGCTGCGCGCGGCGAACGCGTGCTCGTACTCGCAGAGGATTGGCAGGTCGTGCCGGCCGTTCTCGGACTCGATGCACTTCTGCGTCGCGCGGGCGTCCGTGAAGCGGCCACGATCGTGTGGAATGCGAACAATACATACGGCTTCGACACCATCGATTTTGACGCGCTCGCTTCGGCCGCGCACATCACCGGCGTGAGCCGTTATATGAAGTTCGAGCTCGCATTGACCGGCGCGGAGGCGCTCGTCATTCCGAACGGCATTCCCGAACGGATCTTCGATGAAGTCAAGGCGAGCGATGTAGCGTACTTGCGGCGCGTTTTGGCGGGACGGCACATGCTGCTCAAAGTCGGAAGGTTCGATCCCGACAAACGCTGGCTGCAGGCAATCGATGCCGTCGCGGATCTCCGCGACGCGGGGACAAACGTGCAGTTAGTCGTTCGCGGCGGAAAAGAACCGTATGCGAGCGTAGTCTTCGGGCGTGCCGTCGAGCGCGGCTTGCGCATTGAAGACGTAACGTTCGAGAAGCCGACGGTTGAAGCGATTGCCGACACACTCGCGGGGTCGCAAGCCGATATCGTAAACGTGCGCAGCTTTCTTCCCGATGCGATGCTGTATACGCTCTACGGCGCCGTCGACGCCGTACTCGCGAACAGCGGCAAGGAGCCGTTCGGACTCGTAGGTCTCGAAGTCATGGCAGCAGGCGGCATCGCCGTGTGCGGCTCGACCGGCGAAGATTACGCGCGCGCATTCGACAACGCCATCGTCTGCGACACGAGCGATCCGCTCGAACTTGCAACGTATCTCGATCGACTCTTCGACAACGCTGCCATTCAGTCGCGCATACGAGAAAACGCACCCATAACGGCACGTCAATTCTCCTGGCCGAACGTCCTCGACGTCCTCGACGCAAAGGTCGCGTTTATGTCGGAACGAGCATAAGTGTCATCCTGAACGCAGTTGAAGGATCGATTCAAGTCAAAAGCCCGGCGAGATCTCGCCGGGCTTTTCTTTTCGTAGCGATCCTTCAACTGCGGTGCTTCGCACCTGCGTTCAGGATGACACAGCTAGGCGTTCACTAATTCCTCGATTCGTGTGCCCATGTTTTCGGCGTAGGTGGTGGCGTCGCCGTCGCTCGGGGCTTCGGCGTAAACGGTGAAGGTGGGATCGCTCGAATCCGGAAGCACGAGGACCCAACCGCCGTCGCGCTTGACGCGCAGGCCTTCGAAGAGTTCGATGTCGCCGCGCTTTTGTTCGGCGATCAACGTGCGCATCACGCGGCCTTTGTGTTCCCACGGACATGGAACGCGCACCGTCGCGATATGCCATGACGGCAACATATCGACGAGTTCGCTCAACGGGCGGTTTTCGCGCGCCAGCAGATCCATCAGCTTCGCCGAGGCGTACAAGGCATCGAATGCCGGATGCATCTCCGGGAAAATCACTTCGTAGTTCGCGCTGCCGGCGAACGCTAGATCTTTCCCTTGCGACTCGGCGAGCGCCATCAGCGAGCGGCGGTCGCTGCGGGCGCGTATGACCGTTGCACCATACTCTTTCGCGATGTCGTCGATTGCACTCGGTGCCATGACGGGAACCGCAATGGTCTTCGCGCCTGCGCGCACGACCATCAGGGTCAAGAGCGCGATGAGCTCGTTGTGATCGATGACGCGTCCCTTATCGTCAACCACGGCGAACGTCTCGCCGTCGTGATCGAGGAGCAGGCCGAGATCGGCTCGCAACGTCGTGACGATATCGCTCAATTGCTCGAGCAAGTGTTCGCGGTCGCCGTCGCGCGTGCCGACCCGGTTATCGTCGAAATACGCGTTGAGCGCGACCGTATCGATGTTCAGCGTGCTCAGAATGCGCGGAAGTACGAGGGCCGCGTTGCCGTATGCGTAATCCACGACGACCCGGAACCGTTTTTCCTGCAACGCCCGGGGCGCGAGTGCCGACAGAAACGCGCTCGTGTAATTTTCGAGCGCGCGTGCCGGAAAGTTCAACCGCCCCACATCATCCATGCTAACGCGGCGGAAGTCTTCGCGGAAGAACAGATTCTCGATTTTTCGCTCCGTCGCTTTATCGACGTTGATACCGCTTCGGTCGAAGAATTCGAAGAGCAGCGAGCGATCGTCGTGCGGTGCGACGCGCGTGTGCACGCAGGCATCGCCGCCGCTGCGCGTTGCGAATCGCGAAAGCGGCAAGGGAAACGACCGCAGGTCTTCGACGTTGATCCCGACCGCCAGCAATCCGGAGATCACGCAACGATTCATGATTCGGCTCGCCGGATGGGTGTCGCGGCTCGTCATCACCGTTTCGCCGGGACGTAAGAACGACCCGAATGCTTGACCGAGTTTCAGGGCAAACTCCGGAGTGATTTCGAGATTGGCAAGTCCCGTCACGCCTTCGCCGCCAAAGAGTGAGCCGGGCCACTTGATGCCGTAAATAAGCGACATCGATACGATCGAACCGGAGCTGACGTTTTTCTCAGGCCACAGTTTCAAATGCGGACGGACGATTGCCGACGCGCCGATCGTGCAGCGTTCGCCGACCACCGTTCCTTCGCCGATCGTTGCGCGTTCCTTGACGATCGTGCGATTGGCGATCGTGCAATCTTCGAGTTCGGCGTCCGCACCGACGTAGACGTCTTCCCATAGCACCGAACGGCGCACGGTGGCACCCATTTCGATGATTGCGTCATTGCCGACGCATGCCGGCCCTTCGATCGTAACGTCCGGACCGATCTTCACGCGATCGCCGAGTTGTACCGGTCCGTCGATCGTCGCGGTCGGATCGATGTGACAATCGACTCCAGTCCAAACGTCGGGTCGCAATTCGTAGTTCGGACGCTTCGTGTTCACCGTGCCGGAGATTGCGTCGTAGTTGGCCTGCTGGTATTGCTGTAAATTGCCGACGTCGGCCCAATAATCCGAGATCACGTGGCCACCCAGGCGTTTGCCGTCGCGCAGCATCCGCGGGAAAAGATCTTTAGAGAAATCGTAGTTCTTCCCGGCCTCCATGTAGTCGAGAATCTCCGGCTCGAGTACGTAGATACCGGTGTTGATCGTGTCCGAGAAGACTTCGCCCCAGGACGGCTTCTCCATGAAACGCGTGATCTGGCCGTCATCGTCCGTGATCACGACGCCGAATTCGAGTGGATTGTTCACGCGCCACAGCGCGATCGTAGCGTCGTTCTTTGCGGTGCGGTGCGCTTCGATCAAGGACGTGACATCGAGATCGGTCATTGCGTCGCCCGAGATGATGATGAACGTTCCGCTACGTAAGAAGCCTTCCGCCATCTTCACCGCGCCGGCGGTTCCGAGCGGTGTGTCCTCGACGACGTAATGCATGTTCACGCCCATTGCCGAACCATCGCCGAAATACGCTTCGATCTCGTCGGCGAGGTAGTGCAAGGTTGCAACGATATCCGTGATGCCGTGCGAGCGGAGCAGCTCCACAATGTGGTGCATCACGGGCCGATTCGCAATCGGCGCCAGCGGTTTGGGACGCCTGGAAGTCAGCGGGCGCAAGCGCGATCCCTCTCCTCCGGCCATCACCACGGCTTTCATGCTACGACCTCCCGATTCAGCGGCCGCTCCTCGCGCATGATGCGAAGAATTGCGGCGAACGTATCGTTGGTTTCAAAAGCGTCGATTGGCAAGGCGAGCTTGCGCGTCCAATTCGGTTCTTCAGTGGTCGTTCCCGGGACGTTGACTTGTTCACGCTGCGCAAGCAAGTCTTCGAGTTGGACGAGGACGACCCGCGAGCCGGCTCGCGCGAGAAACCCGTGCGCCGCCAAAAGAACGGTGTGCTCGTCCGGTTCTTCTTCCTCTCCGAGACAGCCCGCGTCGCGAAGCGCGCGCACGAGCGCGGCGCGCGAACGCTTCCGTTCGTCTTGCTCCTCGCGCGCAGCTTGCGCATCGATCCATCCGAGGCGTTCCCGCGTCTCGATGTCCGCCCCGCGCCACCACCCCGTGAGTGTCGGCAAGTCGTGCGTGCCGGTACTCGCCACCGAATCGGCCGGATACTCCGAGGGCGGGCGGAACGATGTCTCATCGCGTTCGAAGAGCAACACACGGCACGAAAAGATCCGTTCGGGCGCAAGCCGCTCGCGGAAGCCTTCGGGAACGGTCCCGAGGTCCTCGCCGATGACCATGCACCGGTGCAGGTGCGATTCGAGCGCGACGATCCCAAGCATCGCTTCAAAGTCGTACTTCACGTACGCACCGCCGCCTGCCGGCCGTTCGCGAGGAATGCAGAACAGGCGCCGCAGTCCCATCACGTGATCGATCCGCAACGCTCCGGCATGACGCATGTTTGCGCGCAGAAGCGCAATGAACGGATCGTACGCGCGCGCAACCAGCGCTCGCGGATGTAAGGGCGGCAATCCCCAGTTTTGTCCGGCGGGGTTGAGTGGATCCGGTGGCGCGCCGACCGAAAGTCCCAACGCGTACGCATCGGGATCGGACCACACGTCGACGCTTGCAAGATCGACGCCGACGGCAAGATCGCGGTACAGTCCGATTGCCATGCCGCTCGCGACATCGGCCGCGCCCGCCAGCTGCCGGTCGGCAAGCCACTGCAGAAACATGTAGAACGCGATCCGCCGTTCGTGCGCTTGCGCAAAGACGCGCACGGCGTTACTTTGTTGATCGCGCAATTCGGCAGGCCATTGCAACCAGGTGCGAATCGATGGATCGCGCTGGGAGAAAACCTCCATGATCGCTTCGTAGACGGCCGCGGCGCGCACATCCGGTTCCCGCGCACTGAACGCATCGAGTTCACGATCCACACGAATCGCATCGAAGATCTGTTCGAGCGCCGCGAGCTTCGCGCGTGCGACCCCGGCATAGTCGACGAATTCGCTCGCGCGAAGCGCCGCCGCAGCGCGATCGTCAACCGAAACTCCGAATTCGCGCGCTGCGGCGGCGACGTCAATGTAGAGCGCGTTCAAATAACGCCGGCTGAGCGGCGCGTACGGACTTGCTGCCGACGGATTGGTGAGATGCAGTTGATGGAGCG
The DNA here is from genome assembly GCA_019232905.1 of Vulcanimicrobiota bacterium. Classification (GTDB taxonomy): domain Bacteria; phylum Vulcanimicrobiota; class Vulcanimicrobiia; order Vulcanimicrobiales; family Vulcanimicrobiaceae; genus JAMXLG01. Next base: position 3,542 of record JAFANA010000104.1, on the reverse strand, counting down.
GGTTGAGACCGATCAACGAGCCGCCGTTTTGTCTCGTCAATGCTACGAGCGCCTGCAGATCGCCGAAATCACCGATGCCCCAGTTCGTCTTGGATCGCAAGGCATAGAGCTGCGCGCTCGCGCCCCAGACCCGCGCGCGGTCGACGCCGGGTGCGACGTACGCTTGACGCGGCGCAACGATCGCGCGACTCGTGTCCTCGCCGATTTCCAGGTCGTAGTATCCCGGCTCGGTATCAGGATCGAGGATATGCGCGACGGGGTCCGGCCATGAGCGTGCGTCACCTTCGCGCACGACGTAGACCGGTTTGAGCGAATGCAAACCGTCCGCCACGCGCGCATCGCGTAAGACACGCGCCGCGCTCGCATCGTCGCTTACGTCGTACCCGAGCGCATTGAGAATCGCGAGCTTCGTTTCGACGCTTACATCCGCGCGACGCCCGAACGCGTCGGCGTAGTCGTCATCGATTCCGGCGTATGCGAGCAGTTCGTCGATCATCGATTACTCAGCGACGAGCAGGGCCAGCGTCCGCGCGCGCAGCGCAAATGCCGCGTTCGGTAAGAACCGCGTATCCGGCGCGAGCGGTACCGGTCGCGTCGTGTCGACCAGCAACTTCCATCCGTGAAACGACGGCAGCGCGGGAAGCGTAAACGTGATGTCGCGATCGTGCGTATTCATCAGCATCAGGAACGTGTCGTCGAATTCGGGATACCCGCGCAGACTGATGAAGCGGTCGCCCGTGTCTCCGCCGAGCATCGCGCCCAGTACTCGAACGGAATTGTTGTGCCAGTCGCTGTCCGTCATCTCGTTGCCCGCGGCGTTGATCCACGTGATGTCTTTAAGGCCGCTTGGTCCGTTTGCCGTCCCTCGGAAGAATTGCGGCCGACGGAACACGGGATGAGTTTTCCGTAGATCGATGAGATCGCGCACGAAATCAACGAGCTCGGGATCGAACGTCACGTCGGTCCAGGATATCCAGCCGATTTCATTATCCTGGCAGTACGCGTTGTTGTTGCCGTATTGCGTGTTGCTCAGTTCATCGCCGGCAAGCAGCATCGGTACGCCTTGCGAGAGCAGCAACGTCGCGAGCAAGTTGCGCTTCTGCTGCGCGCGAAGATGGTTGACCTCGGGGTCGTGCGTCGGCCCTTCGATTCCGCAGTTCCAGCTGTAATTGGCGGAATGGCCGTCTTGATTGTTTTCGAGATTGGCTTCGTTGTGTTTTTCGTTGTAGCTGACGAGATCGTTGAGCGTAAATCCGTCGTGCGCCGAAACGAAATTGATGCTCGACCGCGGGCGGCGGCCGTCGTGATCGAACACGTCGCTCGAGCCGGTCAAACGCGATGCGAACTCGGGAATAATCCCGTCGTTTCCCTGCCAGAAGCGGCGAACCGTATCGCGATAGCGGTCGTTCCATTCCGACCAGCCCGGCGGAAAGTTTCCGAGTTGATAGCCTCCGGGAGAAAGATCCCACGGCTCGGCGATCAGCTTGACGCGCGAGAGCACCGGGTCTTGTTGCACGGCGTTGAGAAACGCGCTCGAGTCCGAGAAGCTGCCTTCACGCCGTCCGAGCGCCGGCGCGAGATCGAAGCGGAATCCGTCGACGTGCATTTCATTGACCCAATAACGCATCGAGTCGGTGACGAGCTGAAGCGCGCGCGGATGGGCTAAGTTAAAGGTGTTTCCACAACCCGTGTAATCCACGTAGTAGCGTTCGTTGTTGCTGTCGAGACGGTAGTAACTCTTATTATCGATGCCGCGAAACGACAGCGTCGGGCCGAGGTGATTTCCTTCGGCCGTGTGATTGTAGACGACGTCGAGAATCACTTCGATCCCCGCTTCGTGCAGCCGCTTGACCATCGTTTTGAACTCGCCGAGCGACGTGCCGGAGAGATACCGCGGATCGGGCGCAAAGAAGCCGATGGAATTGTAGCCCCAATAGTTGCGCAGCCGGCGTTCGACCAAATGACGGTCATCGACGAACGCGTGCACCGGCATCAGTTCGACGGCATTGATTCCAAGCCGCACGAGATATTCGATGATCGAGGGCGTCGAGAGACCGGCAAACGTGCCGCGCAATTCGGGCGACACCATCGGGTGCTTGATCGTATACCCGCGAACGTGCAACTCATAGACGATCAGATCGTGCCAGCGGGTGTAGAGACGGCGGTCGTCACCCCACGTGAATGCCGTATCGACGACGACGCATTTCGGCATTGCCGCCGCGTTGTCGCGCCGGTCGAACGACAGATCGCTGCGCGACGATCCGAGACGATAGCCGAAGTTTGCGTCGGTCCACCGCACGTGTCCGTAGATTTGCTTTGCGTAAGGATCGAGCAGCAGCTTATGATGGTTGAAGCGGTGCCCGCGCTCCGGCTCGTAGGGGCCGTACACACGATAGCCGTAGAGCGTGCCGCGTTCAATCTCCGGCAGATACCCGTGCCAGACCTGATCCGTGTATTCAGGCAACACGACGCGGCGCAGTTCGCGCACGCCGCGCGAGTCGAAGATGCAGAGTTCGACCTTCTCGGCATTTTCGCTGAAGATCGCGAAATTGACACCGCTGCCGTCCCAGGTCGCGCCGAGCGGATACGGGCGCCCGGGAAGAACGGCCGCGCGTCCGAGAACCCTCACGAGTAAACCGGCCGCAGATACACCGCGGCAAGCGGCGGCAATGTCACCGCGACCGATTGCGCGCGGCCGTGCGACTTCACCCGCTCGACCTCGACACGGCCGAGGTTGCCGACATTGCCGCCGTTGTACACCTCGGCGTCAGTGTTCAGAATCTCTTCGTACGCAGTCGCATCGGGTACGCCGATGCGATAGCCGTAGCGAACGACCGGCGTGAAGTTACAGACGACGACGATGATGTCCGTATCGAAGTCGAGGCCTTTGCGAACGAACGCAATCGTCGAATTCTCGACGTCTTGATAATCGATCCATTCAAATCCGTCGTGAACGGCGTCGAGCTCGTGCAACGCGGGGAGAGACGTATAGAGCTGATTCAAATCGCGCACGAGACGCTGCACGCCGCCGTGGAAGGGGCTGTGCACGCAGTCCCACTCGAGGCTGCGGTCGTGGTTCCACTCGCGCCATTGGGCGAACTCATCGCCCATAAAGAGCAGCTTCTTCCCCGGATGCGCGTACATGTATGCGTATAACAGCCGGACGTTCGCGAATTTCTGCCAGTCGTCGCCCGGCATCTTCGAGAGAATCGACCCTTTCCCGTGCACGACTTCATCGTGCGAGAGCGGCAGCACGAAATTTTCGTCCCACGCGTAGACGAGCGAAAACGTCAGCTCGTTCACGTGATACTTGCGATGCACGGGTTCGTGCGACATGTATTGGAGAGTGTCGTGCATCCAACCCATATTCCATTTATAGCCGAAGCCGAGCCCGCCGAGATACGTCGGCGCCGAGACTTTCGGCCATGCCGTCGACTCTTCGGCAACGGTGACGACGCCGGGTAGCTCGCGATAAACCGTCTCGTTCATCCGCTTCAAGAACTCGATCGCGTCGAGATTTTCGCGGCCACCGTACCGGTTCG
>JAFANA010000076.1 GCA_019232905.1 Vulcanimicrobiota bacterium | reverse complement strand
ATGCGTTCGTTAGTCGTGGAAGCCAACTCGTCGATCAACTCCGCCGGCGACATCGCGAACATTCAAGCCGAACTGAATCAGCTCGAGCTGGAAATCAATCGCATCGCCTCAAATGCGAACTATAACGGGAAGACGCTTTTCGACGGCAGCTTGACGAGCCAGCCGCCGAATCTCACTAATCAAATTCTCTTCATCGAGAATCCGAACACCGACGGCGGAAATGGAACGACCCCTCCAGCCAGTCCGCCTTCTGGACCGCCGCTGATTACGGCGGATCCGACGTACACGCAAGCGAATCCGAATTCCGTCCCACTCGACTTCTCGCTCAGCGTCAACTCTTTCGATCCAACCTCGGATACATTGGACGTCACGTTTACCGCGCAGAGTTCCGACCCGTCGTTCGGTCCGCCTCAGACCGTCGATATCCAAGTTGCCGAGAATACGGATTATCCGAACGGCTTTCCGGGCCCGGCGCCGGGCCCGCTCAACCAATACACGGTGTTCGATCAGAACGGAAATCCCGTTTTCTCGTTTGCGTTCAACAACGTCAACCGCAACGATGTCGGCAAAACGGCCGTGCTTGCCACGATCACGCCGCAGAATTATCAGCCCGGGTCGGGACTCAACGTCAACGTTGGAACGGCCGAGGGCAATACCGTCACGGTGCAAATCGGCGCGCTCTCTACCTTCAACCTCGGTATCAGTGAACTGCAAGCCGGCGATCAGCTTACGAATCAAGCTTCGGAAGGCCGCCTCGACAATGCGCTCGAGGAAATCAACACGATGCGCGCGCAGCTTGGCGCGCAACAGGTGTCGCTGAATTATGCAACCGACGACGCCGCGACACAAGAGGTCAATCAAATCGCGAGCGAAAGCTCGATCCGCGATCTGAACATCGGCTCGACGGTAACCGCGTTCACGAAAGAACAAATTCTCGTGAACGTCGGAACCAGCGTGCTTTCGCAGATGGAAGTCAACGCCACCTCGCTCACCAACGTCCTCATCAGCGGCCTCGCCGGTTAGTCCGCGGGGTTGACCCCCAGCCTATACTTGTAATGGATACCTCGCTAGGTGAGGCGTCCACGCAATATACAAGCCGCTGCCCCGAAACGTCGAGAGACGCCAAGTGGGTAGACCAGACTACGCCGATACAAGGCGGTGTCTAACGCGGCTCCCTGTCGGGGTACGGCGCGTGGTGCCAAAGCTCGGATGCGAATGAGGTAGCGTCGGACTCGTCCCTTGCACCCATTCGAAACCGGCCGCCGGCGAGCGGACGGTTTTTATTTTTTGGAGAGGGGGTGGCGGCGCGTGGCATTTACCGAGGGGTTCGTTTCGGAACTGGTCGGGCGAAAAGCGACGGTCAACCAGATTCCGATTGGAAAAGTGAGTGACTTCCTCGTGAACAAGCCCGATGACGTATTCCCTAAGATCGACGGGATCGTGATCAAGACGACGCAAGGCTTGCGCTTTGCGCCGATCGAGACGGTGTCGGCCATCGACGATGGATCGATTGCGCTCAGCCTCACTCCGAAAGAGCCGGCGCCGCCGGAGGCCGATTCGCTGTACCTCATCGCAGATTTACTCGACAAGCAGATCGTAGACGTCGACGGCCGCAAGGTCGTACGGATCAACGATATCGAGATCGCGAAAGCGGGCGACGCGCTGCGCGTCGTTGCAGCAGACGTCGGTGTCGGCGGCCTGCTGCGACGTCTCGGACTCAAATCGTTCGGGAAGAGATTTACTCCGGCGATCTACCGCTCGATTCCGCGATCGATGATCGCGTGGGACTCGGTCTCGCCGATTCGCGAAACGAATCCGTCGCAAGTCAGTCTTTCGGTGACAGAAAACAAACTCTCACGTTTGCACCCCTCGGAACTTGCGGACATTATCGAAGATCTTTCGGCGCGTGAAGCCGCGGCCGTCGTCAGTCAACTCGATGACGAGACCGCGGCCGACGCGTTCGAACACCTCGAACCCGAAACGCAGCGTTCGCTGATCGAAGACATTGGAACCGAACGCGCGGCCGACATCATCGAAGAGATGGACGCCGACGATGCGGCGGACTTACTCTCGGAACTCAACGAGGAGCAACAGCAAGAACTGCTCGCCGAAATGAACGAGTATACGGCGAGCGAGTTGCGAGAACTGGTCAAATATGCGGAAGACACAGCAGGCGGTTTGATGACGACCGACTACACGTGGATCTATCCGCACCGCACGGCGGAAGGGACGATTCGCAAAATTCGCGAGATCGCACCGACCTCGGAATTCATTTACTATCTTTACGTCGTCGATAAGCAAGATACGTTGCTCGGCGCGCTTTCGCTGCGCACGCTGCTGCTGGCGGATCCGGAAGAGTCGATTGAAGCGATCATGGACACCGATCTCGTCACGCTTCGTCCCGATACCGAATCCGACGAAGTGGCTGCGACCATAGCACGTTACGATTTGCTCGCAGTACCGATCGTCGACGAGTCAGGAAAGATGCTCGGAATCGTAACCGTTGACGACGCAATCGACGCGATCATGCCCGAAGATGTCGCAAAGCGCTTGCCCAAGTTTACTGCGCACCGGACAGCATCTCGCCGGCCGCAGCATGCTATCGGCGCGTCATCGTAACGGAATAGACGTCCAAGGGCCCCTGTTTACATAGTCTTAAACGCTTGCTCCCTTGAAACGGGCAGGCTTGCTATCGCCTAGCCAATAAGCAGGCAGACACCGTACAGGAGGGACCCTTAATATGCACGGATGGTATTCTCGCACGCGTGCGATTCTTGCACTTTCGGCAGTCGCGTTCGCCCTTGTGGCCTGCGCCGGAAACAGCGGGACCGCGGTGCCGGGCGCGACATCTGCCGGCCAATCTCCGATCACCTCTCCTGCTGCAGGGCTTCGTCAGGCTAGCGACGCGGATAAGGCACAGTCGCGCCCGTCACTCAGAGACGCCTCAGCAACGAGTCAACTGAAGACGCAATCAACTTCAAAGGGTGGCGGCAGCAATGGTTCTTTTACGCTTGTTACCTCGCTAGCGATCGCGAATGACGGATCGCTCTCCGAGCCTAGGTCGACGTGTAACAGCTCCATCTTCTTCGCCCCATGGTATTGGGCCGAAGGAAATTTCTCGTTGCCCCTTGCGAACCCGGCAAGTCTGCCCGTGTGCACGCCGTCGTCGTCGTCGACGAGTCACGGCGACGCGGTCGTTCGCATGACGCAGCCGTTCCCGAGCCCTTTGCCCACCCCGACCGAAACGCCCAACCCGATTGCAACGAACCTGTACGTGATCAAAGTGGACATCGGCTGGTTCGATCTCGATATCACGCCGATCTCGGGACCTGCTACGGTAAGCGCCGACGGTTCGACATGGTCTTTTCCTGCTCTTACGTCGCAGGATACGTTCCAAGCCAACCATCTCTATGCGTTCTTCATCGCATCATGGAGTGGCACAAATCCACCGCCGAGCGGCAACTAGTTAACGCGAACCATACGAAAAAGGCCTCGCAGCGACGCGAGGCCTTTTTTATTCCGCGGCTCGGCGGCGGCTGGCCGGCGCTTTGAGTTCGCGCCGCGCGACGTCGGCGTTCGCGAAGCACCACCGGTTCCGTCCCTGTTTCTTCGCGCGGTAGAGCGCGCGGTCCGACGCTTCCATCAATCCGTCGATCGTCTCCGCATCGCTCGGATAGAGCGCAATCCCCATGCTGACGTGCACCGTATGCTCGACGCCCTCGACCACGACGGGTTCCTGCATGGCGACGTTCAGCTTTCTCGCGAGATCGGCGGCATCGCTCGGTCCGTCGACGATCGGCTGGAGTATGACGAACTCGTCGCCGCCGAACCGCGCAAGCGTATCGCTTTCACGGGTGGCTGCGCGTAAACGCGCGGCGACTTCTTTGAGCACGTCGTCGCCGGCCGTGTGACCAAAGGAATCGTTGATGTGCTTGAACTTGTCGACGTCGACGTACATCACGGCAAATCCGCGTTCGTACCGGCGCGCGGTGGCGATTGTCTGCTCGATGCGGTCGTTGAAGAGCACGCGATTCGGAAGTCCGGTGAGCGAGTCATTGAACGCGAGCTGTTCGATCCGCTCGTTCTGCGCTGCGCGCTCGAGCGCGGTCGAGATGAAAAGCCCCATTAACTGCACCATGTCGCGCTCGTTCGAGGTGAGCGCCTGCGTGCGCGGCGTGCGGCTCGCGAACACCAATCCGCCGTAAAACTGGTCGAACACCATCAGACTCACGGCGAGATACGAGCGCCACGGCGCCATCGTGCGCGCCGAATCGTTGCGCCACTCCTCGGACTCCATGTCCTCGATGTAGAGCGGATTACGCCCGCGCGCGAGATGACTGGTGACGCCGGACGCGAGCGGATACATCGCACCCTTCGTGATCGCGCCCGACCCGTACACGTTGTGAACCGTAACGCGATCGCCTTCGACGTGCGTGACGTAGGCTTGGTCCCAGTCAAAGACTTCGACGCCGAGTTGCAGCGTCGCATCGATCTGATCGTCGAGCGTTGCGCCGCGCGACGCTGCGACCATATAGAGCCGGCGCAGCTGTTCGCCGTGCGCCGCAATCGCGCGCTCGGCATTTTTCTGCGCGTTCACGTTCTTGAAGATGGCGTAGGCGCCGAGAATTTCCTCGCCGACGTGCAGCGGAACGAGCTTCAATTGCACGTCGATGCGGTTGCCGAGGCGATCGAGCAGCAGCGAGTCGGCCTCCGTTGCTTCGCCGCGCATCGCCGAACGTAAAAGCTCTTCGACGTCGTTACGTAACTCCGGCGCGACCAATTCGGTCCATCGCTTGCCGACAAGCTGCTCGCCGTAGAAGCCGGTCTCGCTTTCGAGCGCGACGTTCACACGCGAGATCGTGCCGTTGCCCTTGATCTCCATGATTCCGTCGGGGTGGTACTCGAAGAGCGAACGGAATTTTTCCTGATTGATCGTCAGCGAGTGTTCGGCGGAACGCAGCGCGACGATGTCGCGTGCTTGTGCGAAAATGCCGACGATCTCGTCGTTGAAGCGGGCCGGAAACACATAGCACTCGACCGGAATGATCGTGCCGTCTTTATGCTTGGCGCTCGTATCGAAGTGGTCGGTCCCACCCGCAAGCGCCGTTCGTAAGGCGAGATTGATGCGATCGAGGTCACGCGACGCAACGTGCGTCTCGAACGACGCTCCGATGAATTCGGAGGCCGTGAACCCGGTGAGGAATTGGGCGGCTTCGTTCGCGGCAATCACGAGGCCGGCGCAGTCGTACAGTACTACTGCGTCGGGTGTGTCGGCGTATAGTGAGGCAACCGCCTCACGAAGAACCGTTGCGTCCATTTCCAAGAACCGCGGTTTCCTTCGCCGAAAGGCCGCGGCATGACTCCCGACCAGATCGTCGAGTTCGCCGAGGCATGCGCGCGCGTCGCCGCCTCGGGCGGTGGCGCGAAGGCGCTTGCGACGCTTCTGGCGGAGCGCGCGGGCGGCGGCGTGCTGGTCGAGGACGTCGACTGGCGGCCCGTCGCGACCGCGGGGAAAGGCTCGTTGCCGGCCACGGCGCGCGGACTCAACGGCGGACGCGCGCGCACCGTTCCGATCGCGGCGGGCGACGCAAGCTTCGGGTGGCTCTCGGTTATTGCAGAGCACGATACCGATTACGACGCGCTTCTTCCCGTGCTACGTCTGGCGGCCAGTGCAATCGCCGTCGAACTGGCACGCGATTCGGCCGGCGGACGCGGACGCAAACGCGCGTTTTGGGAGCGGCTCGTCGATCGCGCATATGCGGATTCGACGGCGGCGCGCGAGGATGCGCTCGCGCGCGGCGTCGCGATCGTGAATAACTACGTGTGCGTTGCGCTCGAGGCCGATGCGGACGAGGATCCCGCGAATGCCGGCGAGGCGCTGCGGTCGTTAACCGCGGAAGCCTTTCGCTTCTCTGAAGGCGAGCTCGGCTTGATCGAGCGCGGCGCCGCGCTCGTGGCGATCGTCCCGGCTGCGCGCGAAGTCGATGCGGAGAACGCGAAAACAGCAGCGACGCTGCTGCCGAAAACAGCGGCAAAGCGTCACCTTACCTTCCGCTTGAGCGGCGGCATTAGCAGTGTCGTTGCGCTGCTCGAGGTGGCGCGCGGCGTCGCCGACGCCGAAGCGTCACTTGCAATAGCGCGGCGCATCTACGGCGGCGGCCGCATCGCCTCGTACGGCGAGCTCGGAGCGTATCCGTTGCTGCACGGAGGTGCCGACGCCGAAGCGTTGCGCGCATTTGCGGAGGCGACGCTCGCGCCGTTGCGCGCGTATGACGACAAGCACCAAACGGAACTCGAACGAACTTTGCGTCTGTACTTCTCGACCGGCGAAAACGTCAAGACCGCAGCCGCGGAACTGAACGTGCATCGCCACACCGTCTTTTACCGGCTGCGCCAGATCAGCGAGATCTCGGGTCGAACGCTCGAGAGCCCGCACGATCAACTCACTCTTCGTCTAGCGATTGCGATCGATGCACTCCACACATAAACGCGACGTCATTAAGCTCGCCAAAGATCACAACGTGCGCTTCGTGCGCTTGGTCTTTGCCGACATTTTCGGAGTCAGTAAAAACGTTTCGATCCCCGTCTCGGAACTCGAAGCCGCCCTTGCCGGACGCGTCACGTTCGACGGCGGCTCGATCGACGGATTCGTACGCGGTGAAGAGCTCGACATGGTGCTGCGGCCCGACCCGGCATCGTTCGCGCTTTATCCGTGGTCGAGCGGCGACGGCGCCGAAGCGCGTTTGCTCTGCGATATCGAAATGCCCGACGGCTCGCCGTTCGAAGGCTGTCCCCGTACCACGCTAAAACGCGCCGTCGAACGCGCGAGCGAGGCGCTGCCGGGATTGCAGATTGCCTTAGAGGCCGAGTTCTATCTCTTCGAAGGCGGTACGGCGACGCCCGACGTCGGATCGTACTTCGATTTCTCCGCGAACGATCGTGGGGAAGACGCGCGTAATGCGATCGTCGCGGCGCTCCAAAGCATGGGCATTCGTGTCGCGTCCGCGCATCACGAGCACGGCCCCGGCCAACACGAGATCGACTTCGCTTATGGCGACCCACTTGCGGCCGCGGACAATATGTTGACGTTGCGCACGGTAGCGAAGCACGTCGCCGCCGGTTTCGGTTTGGACGCAACGTTCATGCCGAAGCCTCTGGAGGATCGCGCCGGGAGCGGCCTGCACGTCGAACTGCTCCTCGGAGAAGAGGCCGACGAACAAACGATGCTCTATGTGGTCGGCGGATTGCTCGACCATGCCGCGGCGACGACGGCCATCTGCAATCCGACCGTGAATTCGTACAAACGTTTAGTCGCTGCGTGGGACGCCCCAATCTACACCGTGTGGTCGGAACGCAGTGCAAATGCACTCGTGCGCGTGCCGCCGGCGGAGCGGCCGCGCCATATCGAGATGCGCAGCCCCGACCCGGCGTGCAATCCGTATCTCGCGCTCGCTGTGTTGCTTGGTGCGGCGGCAGACGGCGTTGCACGCTCGCTGCTTCCCGGCGGTTCTTTACCAGGTTCGACGTACGACTTGAACGACCGCGAACGCAGAGAACGCGGCATCGGCACGCTTCCGAAATCGCTCCGTCAAGCCATCACGGAACTCGACAACGACACCGTCGTGCGTGCCGCACTCGGCGATCATTTGTACCACGCATTCCGCGACGCGAAGCTAGCAGAATACGAACAGTACCGGCGCGCGGTCCACCCATGGGAACACCGCGCCTACCTGCGTCTTTACTGACGGACGAGGCGGTCTGCCGGAGAGTCGATTGCGCGCAAGAGGTCGGTGACGAGGAATGGTTTGGGGAGGGTTGCGTCCCAACCGTCTTCGCTTGGTTCGCCGAGTCCGACAACGCGGGCCGAGATGCCGTCGGGAATGGAGTTGCGGATGTCCGCGATCGGCGCTACACCGTCGTCGACAACGACGACGTCTCCGGTGCGCAGATCTCCGCCGGCCGCCTCCGCGAGCGACGATGCTTCACGCACGCGATAACCGCGCCTTCGCAACTCATAGGCTGCAAACCGCGACAGCGTTGCATCCGCACTGAGCAGCGTCACGCGCATGGGGCGCAACGAGTCCGCTGCATCGATGCGCGGCAGACGCACGTCAAAGCGGCTGCCTTCGCCGACCTTGCTTTCGACGCCGACGCCGCCTCCGTGCCGTTCGACGATCATCTTTACGATGAACAGGCCGATGCCCGTTCCCGAAATCTTGGCGCGCCGCGCATTCGATCCGCGTGAGAAACGGTCGAAGAGCCGCTCGCGTTCGTCTTCGGGAATGCCGATCCCGCGATCGGTTACCGATGCAATATATGATTCGCCGTCGCGACGCATGTCGATGCGAATCGGCTCTCCGTTCGGAGAGTATTTGATTGCGTTACGAAGCAGATTGTCGAAGACTTGACGCAACCGTTCCGAATCGCCGCGAACGAATGCCTCCGCGACGTCGTGATGAAGTGAGATGTCACGCTCACTCGCGTGTGCGTGAATCGCTTCCTGGAGCAGTTTTATCAGATCGACGCGCTCGTCCGCAATTTCCAATTCACCGTGTTCGACGCGTGAAAGCGCGAGCACGTCATTGGCAAGGGTGGCAAGACGCTGTGCGTTCGAACGAATCGTTCGCGCAGCGTCCGTCGCCGCATCACCTTCGAGATACCCCTCTTCCAGGAGCTCCGCGAAGCCGACGATCGACGTCAGCGGTCCCTTGATATCATGCGCAAGCACGGCAATAAGATCGTTCTTCAGTTGATTCAATTGAAGTACCGATGTCCGTTGGCGCTGGAGTTCTTCGATTGAAGCAGCTAGGCGGGCGCTCAGCTTATTGAACAACCCGATATCGAACAAGGCGACGTCCAAGCCATCTTGCTGCTCTGCTATGCGAACCGCCTCGCCAACGCTGCTGGCAACCGTTACCTCAAACCCAGCACGTTGCAACGCTGCGCTTCGCTCGGACCCGCTTTCGCCATCACCGTCTATGATCAGGGCATGCAAGCGGCTCATGCCGGAACTTTCATCGCTTCCCGCTGGAGGATCGACCAAGCTGCCGCCACATCGCTCTCCTTTGTACGCAGATTGCCGATCGCGAGACGCAATGCGTAGCGGCCGTTGATCTTGGTGTGAGAGATGAACATTTCGCCCGTTGCATTTACCGCATCGAGCAGCGCCGCATTCATCCTTTCGAGTTCGGCTTCGTCGTCGGTACCCGATGGATGGAAACGGAAGCACACCACGGATAGCGGATGCGGCGCGAGCACTTCCCAGTCGCGTTCGCTCGCAACCCACGACGCAAACTCTTGAGCGAGCGCGATGTGTGCGCGCAACCGTTCGCGCATGCCCGAAGCACCCATGTGACGCAAGACGAACCAGAGTTTGAGGGCGCGGAAGCGGCGCCCGAGTTGTAAACCGTAATCCATGTAGTTGCGGACGTCGACGTCCGTCGTGGCCAAATACTCGGGCACGAGACTAAATGCGCGGCGCACCGCGGCTTCGTCCTTGAGAAACAGCACCGAGAGATCCATGGGAACGAAAAGCCACTTGTGCGGATTGACGACGAGCGAGTCGGCACGATAGACGCCGTCCATGAGGTCGCGATGCTCCGGGAGGATCGCCGCTATGCCCGCGTACGCTGCATCGACATGGAGCCAGACACCGAAGCGTTCGGTGATGTCGGCGATCTTCGCGACGGGATCGACCGACGTCGTCGAGGTCGTGCCGACCGTCGCAACGACCGCGGCGGGACGATATCCATCTTTGAGATCGCGCACGATCGCCGTTTCGAGCGCAGCGGGACTCATGCGAAATTGTCCGTCGCAGTCGACTTTGACGACATTGGCTTGACCGATACCGAGCGCGATCGCGGCCTTTTCGATGTGCGAGTGCGTATGCTCGGTCGCATAGATTCGAAGCACCGGAAGATCGCGCCCGGTCATCCCGTTCTCACGGATCGCCAGTCCAAGCGACTCGCGGGCGGCGGCAAGCGCCGTGAAGCCGGCGATGGACGCGGTGTCGTAGATGACGCCGGTCCAGCCTTCGGGTACTCCGAGTAACCGCCCGAGCCAGCGCATAACGACGGACTCGAGTTCTGCCGCCGCGGGCGACGTGCGCCATAGCATTACCTTAACGTCAAGCGTCGCGGCAAGCGCTTCCGCCATAATGGCCGACGGCGCCGCGCTCGTCGCAAAGTACGCGAAGAAGCGCGGATGGTTCCAATGCGTGATTCCCGGCACGATGATGCGCTCAAAGTCGCTCATGATCGCATCGAATGGCTCACCCGTCTCCGGAGCCTGGCTCGGCAGTTGGGCTGCGATCTCCCCCGGGCGGACGTTCGGCAGGACGGCGTACCGCTCGGGGTGCTCGAAGTACTCGTCAATCCAGCGGGTTACCCGCAAAAAGTCTTCTTCAAAGAAGCCGGACTGTTCCACAATAGTGAGGGTTGGCGCCGGCCCATTGAGAAGCCCGCCCGGCGAGGAGCAAAGACCTGATGAAATACCGCACGTATCCGAATTCCGACGTCACCGTCAGCGAAGTAGGCTTCGGCATGTGGACCACCTCTACTGGATGGTGGGGCGAGATGAGCGACGATGACGCGGTGAAGATGCTACACGAAGCGTTCGATCTGGGCATCACGTTCTACGACGCAGCCGACACGTACGGCAATGGACGCAGCGAAGAGCAGCTGCGCGACGCGTTCGGATCGCGTCGAGGCGACGTCGTGTATGCGACCAAGTTCGGGTATGACATCTATTCGAATCCGGGCGAACGCCGCGGTCAAAACGAGCTCCCGCAAGACGTGTCGCCGGCCTATATTCGCAAGGCGCTCGATGAATCGCTCCGCCGCCTCGGCACCGACTATATCGACATCTATCAAATGCACAACGCGAAGATGGAGCACGTGCACGACGAACAGATGTGGGCGACGCTCGAAGCGCTCAAGCGCGAAGGAAAGATCCGGATGTACGGCATCGCGCTCGGACCGGCGATCGGATTCTTATACGAAGGCGTCGATTCGGTGAAGCTGCACAACGCATCGTCGCTGCAAGTCATTTGGAGCATACTCGAACAGTATCCCGGCAACGAGCACATTAAAGCGGCATACGACGCGAAGGCCGACACCGGATACATGATCCGCGTCCCGCACGCGAGCGGCATGCTCGAAGGCCACTACACCGAAGACACCGTCTTCGCGGAGAACGATCACCGCCGTCACCGCCCGCGTCATTGGCTGACCAACGGCATCAAGAAAGTCGAACAGCTTCGCTTTTTGGAATTGCCGAACCGAACGCTCGGGCAAGCCGCGATTCAATGGCTCTTGCGCGAGCCGCGCGTGATGACGGTGCTCCCGAATATCTATGACCGCGCGCAGCTCGTAGAATTCGCGAACGCACCGGATACGCCGATGCTCACCGACGACGAGATGCGCAAGATCGACGACCTGTATGCCAAGAACTTCGGCATCACCGACGAACCGCCGATGGCGTTCAAAGGCGTCATGACGCGCGATGCGGTGAAGGCGTGAGCCGCGAGATCGTTCAAACCAACGACGCGCCCGCACCGATCGGGCCGTACAGCCAGGCGATTAAGCACGGGAAGGAGCTCTTCTGCTCCGGTCAGATTCCGCTGGATCCGAAAACCATGAACGTGATCGAAGGCGACGTCGCCGTGCAAACGGAGCAGGTTTGCAAGAATCTCAGCGCCGTGCTTTCAGCAGCGGGCTATAGCTTCGATGACATTGTGAAGACGACGATTTTTCTCATCGACATGAACGACTTCCAAGCAATGAACGAAGTCTACGCCAAGTACTTCGGCAACGCGAAACCCGCGCGCTCGACCGTGGCTGTCGCCGGCCTGCCGCGCGGAGCACGAGTCGAAATCGACTGCATCGCCCGAAAAGTGTCATCCTGAACGAAGTTGAAGGATCGCCTCAATTCAAAAGCCCGCCGAAACATCTTGGCGGGCTCTTTGTTCGTCGCGATCCTTCGACAAGCTCAGGATGACACCGGCACTCGTGTCATCCTGAACGAAGTTGAAGGATCGCCCCAATTCAAAAGCCCGCCGAAACATCTTGGCGGGCTCTTTGTTCGTCGCGATCCTTCGACAAGCTCAGGATGACACCGGCACTGACGCCGCTACTCTTGCGGTTGTTTTCCGTCGCTGCTGATGTCGGTGACTTGGGCTTTGGCGATGCGGGCGGCGTCGGGATCTGTTCCGGCTTCGGCCAGTTTGTATTGCGTCATCGCGTCGCGGCGGTCGCCTTGCGCTTCATAAGCTTTGCCGAGGAGGCAATGCATGCGTCCGTCATCATTGACCGATGCGATGCCCTTGATCAACGCGGCTTGCGCAAGCGGATACATTTTGTGTTCTTCGTACGCGAGCGCGAGATCGATGTACGACTCCCGTAGATACGGGAACATCTGAATCGACTGCGCGTAATACGAGACGGCCTTCTGCCAATCGCCTTGCATGTCGGCGAGGAATCCGTAGTTCACGAACGTCTCGGCGCGCTCGGGGGCGAGATGGAACGCTTTATCGAGCGCGACCTTCGCCTTGTCCATCTGACGCGATTCGAGTTCCGTTGCGGCAAGATTGTTTTGGCATTGATACGTGTACGGATCGATGCCCATACACGTCGTGAATTGCTGCACCGCGCCCGCATAATCGTGCATCATGAGCAGCGATAGCCCGAGCCCGTTGATCGCGGTAAGATTTTTCGGATCTCCGTCGAGCGCCTGACGGAAATGAACGCTCGCCGGATAGGGCTGATGGAGCGCATTGAAGACTTGGCCGACTTCGCCTTGGATCGCGGGATCCGTCGGGTATTGTTTCGAGAGGCGATCGATTTCCGTGAGGTACGTCGCGAGGTCGCCCTTGCGCGTATGTAACGCGACGAGATCGTCGACCGAATCGGTGCCCGGCAACGCCTTGTTGAACTGGTCGATCGCCGCATCGACGTCGTTCTGAACGGCAAGCACCGTCCCGAGCCGGTTGTGCGTCTCCTTATCGGCGGGATTCTCGCGCAGCAACTCTTCGTAAGTGAACTTCGCGCGTTCGAGCTGCCCGGTGCGGAAGTACAGGTCGCCGAGGAAACGGCGCGGGCCCGGCTCCATTGGATGCGCGGTCACGTAGGTTTCGAGGTGCTTGATCGCCTCGTTCATCTTGCCTTCGGCGATCAGCTCGCGCGTGCTCGTGATCGCGCCGTAGGGGTCCGAAGCGAATCCGGGGTTGAGATGTTCGGGGTCGGCCGTGACCATGGGCACGGGATTGAGCTGCGCGCGAGCCGGCACAGACCAAAGCGCCGCCCCCATGACGGCGGCAAACGCAGCGCATGCAACAACGAACCCGCGGATCATCGGCGGTCTCCTCCGTGCTGACTCCCCTATTCTACTCCTATTTCAAGCGCGCGGAGTGCCATCGTCGTGACGCACGTTTTCGGCGATGCGCTCCATGAGCGCGATCAGATTCTGGCGGTCACCCTGCGTGAAGCCGCTCAACGCGTGCTCGGTCTCCCGCTCGAGGATGCGCGATACGCGTTCGCGTTGTTCCAGGCCACGATCGGTAAGGTAGATGCGCACCGAGCGCGCGTCGTCGGGATGCGCCTCGCGGCGCACGAACCCGTCGCGCAGCAGTCGCTGAACCGTGCGCGTGACCGTGGGCATCTCGACATCGAGACGCTCGGCGAGTTCGCGCGGCGTCAAGCCGTCTTCTTCCCACAGCAGCCGTAAGAGTTGGTACTGCCCCAGACGCAACCCGGCGTCTTGCAGCGACCGGTCGAGCCGCCCGCGCACGGCGCGAACGGTCGTTCCGATCGACGCAAAGACGTCGGAAGTCGGCTTCATTTCACGAGTGGAAGCACGTTGCTCGGCGTGAGCGGATAAAACGTCATCGCGATCACGAGGACGAAGCAGACAACGGCACTCGCCCACGCGAGCGGCACGTTCGCCTTCGCCTCGTGAACGTGCGCGTGCTCGTCACGCTGATACATCGCACGGATCACCTTGGCGTACGCGTAGAGCGAGATCGCCGTGCCGACAATCAGAATGACGCCGAGCCATGCATATCCCGCGCTCACGCTCGTGGAGAGAATCAGAATTTTTCCGAGGAAGCCTGCCGTCGGCGGCAGACCCGCCATCGCGAGCAGAAAGAACGTCATGAACGCAGCGGCAGCCGGATGACGTCGTCCCAATCCGCGATAGTTCGCCAGACGCGAGCCTTCCTCACGATCGCCCGAAATCAACGCCGCAACTGCGAAGGCGCCCAAATTCATGAACGTGTACGCAGCCAAGTAATAGATCGCGTAGCGCAATCCGAGCGGCGTCCCGCCGGCAAGCGCGGTGAGGATGTAGCCGACCTGCGCAATGCCGGAATAGGCGATCAGACGCTTGAGGTCGTGCTGCGCGAGCATCCCGACGTTCCCCACGATCATCGAGATCGCCGCAAGAATCCAAATCGGAAGCAACAGCTTATCGCCGATTCCCGAAGGGATCGCAGCATACATAAACCGCGCAAAAACCGCGAGGGTCGCCGCTTTCGTCGCGACACTCATGTAGGCGGTAACCGGCAGCGGCGCGCCTTCGTAGACGTCCGGCGACCATGCGTGGAACGGCACGAGACTCAATTTGAAGGCGATGCCGACAAAGAACATGCCGGCGCCCATCCAAAAGAGCGGATTCGTTGCGAGCGCGGGCTGCGTAAGATCCGCAAGCGCGACGCTTCCGCTTGCACCGAAGAGCAGCGCCATGCCGTAGACGAGGAAACCCGAGGCCATCGAACTCAAGATCAAATACTTGAGCGCCGATTCGCGCGACGTCGGACGATCGGCTAAACCACACAGACAGTACAGCGCAAGCGAAAGCAGTTCGAGGCCGAGGAAGATCGTCATCAAATTGCCGGCGCCGGCCATCAGCATCGCGCCGCTCGTCGACCAGAGCATGAGGGCGATTGCGCCCGCGATGCGATCCTCGCGTCCGATCGCGCTATAGAGCACGATCGATCCGAGTGCCGCAATCAAGATGATCTCTTCAAAAACCGTGCTGAAGCCGCCGAGAATGAACGCACCGCCGAAGGCACCGTAATTCACGCCGCTGCGGAACTGGTTGTACGCGATGACGCCCGCGACGATGATGCCGATTGAGGCAATCACGATCGCCGCATAGCGGTTGATATGTTTGGGTGCGAGCAGATCGGCGATCAGTACGACGAGCGCCGTCACGGCGACGATCGAAGTTGGCGCAATCGCGCTCCAATCGGCGTTGGTCACATTGACGATCATCGAGCCACTCCTTGAGCCACCTGAGTCTGTGTCGCGTTATATTGAGCAGGATCGAACGTCGTGAGCGCGTGCGGATTGACCCCGAGCACCACGAGCGCAAGCACGATCGGGGCGAGTGCGATCCCCTCGAGCCACGTCAAGTCGCGCCGCACCGGTAGATCCTCGACTTCCGGCCCGTTCATGACGCCCTGGAATAACCGCAACATATACGCGGCGGCAATCACGATCGGAATGAGCGCGAGGATCGTAACCCAGATGAATCCCGCTTGAAAGACCCCGGTCAGAATCACGATCTCGCCGACGAATCCGGCGAGTCCCGGTAACCCGAGTGCAGCAAGGGACGTGATGCACAGCGCACCCGCGAGTTTTGGATTCACGGCGCCGAGGCCGCCTAGGCGCACCAGCGAGCGCGTATCTTCACGCGCTTCCACGTATCCGAGCGTCAGAAACATTCCGGCGGAGAAGAGCCCGTGCGCGATGATGTAGATCAAGGCGCCTTGCAGCGCGATCGCGTTGAACGAGCAAATCGCGACGACGATCAACCCCAAGTGTGAGAGCGACGAATAGGCGACGATGCGCTTCGTGTCGTTCTGTACGAGCGAAACGACGGCACCATACAGCAGCGAAATAACGCCGAGTACGATCAGCACGCCCGCGTATGCTTTCAGGTAATCGGGCATGAACGCCATGCAGATGACGATCAAGCCGTAGAGACCGGCCTTCGACTGCACCGCGCTGACCACGGCAACCATGGGCGGCGGCGTATTGCTGTACGTCGGCGGCATCCACGTGTGCAGCGGCCATACCGGCGTCTTCACCAAGAACGCAAAGGCGAAGCCGATGAAAATCCACGGCACCCACGACCCGACGACATGCACGTCGGTGCGGCCGATGACGTCGGTCGAGCCGAAGAGCACACCGAATGTGGCGGTCGCGAGCAACAACGCCAAGCCGCCGGCAAAATTATAGATGAAGTAACGCCACGCGGTCGCCGGATGTTCGCCCCAGCCAAGCAATCCGAAGAATACCGGCAGCAGCATCAGATCCCAGAACAGGGCGAAGAGAAGCAAATCTTTCGCAAGAAAGACGCCCATCATCGTGCCTTCGAGCAGCAACATCTGCGCGACGAACTGGCGTTGCCGCGGTACGCTCATCGCCAAGATCGCGGAGAACGTGACGACGGCGAGCAGCAGCACGATCCAGAACGAAATGCCCGTTGCACCGAAGTGAAACGACGACTCGAACGGCCGCGAGAGCCACGGACGTAAGCTAAATTCCGAATCGCGTGCGCCGAGGGCCAGCGCGAATTCAATCAACGCGATGACCGTGCCTGCGCCCTTGGCGAGCACGGGGTTTTCTTCGCGCGCCGGGATCAACAGCATGATGATGCCGGCAAGAATCGGTAAGAGGACGAGCGCGAGGACGATCACTTGGCGGCTCCCATTGCAACGGCGTAGTAGACCATGAAACACGTGGCGCCGATGACGAGCAAGAATGCGTACGTGCGTAGGAGTCCCGTCTGGAACGATCGCACGAGCGTGCCGAGCCATTGCGCGGAGAACGCCGTCTCGCGCACTGCCCCGTCGATAACTTGCGGATCGAGGAAACGCCCGAAGAGCGTTCCGAGCAATTGCGAGGTGCGCACGAACAGCCAGTCGATCGCGTAGTCGAAATAGAACGCGTTCGTAAGGACCGCAGGCATGCGCACGGATTCCTGACGCAAACGTTCGACCGCATTCTGCTGCGCCGGTGCGACGCCGTAACGTGCCCATGCGATCGCGATGCCGACGATCACGAGCGCAAAGGCGATCACGGCCGTCAGCGTTTCACTAATCGGCGCGGCCGGGAGCGCCGGATGCGGAAACTGCTGGGCAAAGAAGTGCGCCCAGGGCGAGTTCTCACCGCCGAACATCAGCCAGCCGATCAGCACCGTCGGCACGATCAAAATGCCGACCGGCACGTTCATCAGCCACGCCGGCGCGTGCGCATGTACTTCATCATGCTCGGCGGCATGCGCGGAGGTGCCGGCAAGTTCGGGATGACGGATGCCGAGATCGGACGGATCGACGTTGCCGCGATATTGACCGAGGAACGTCACGAAGAGCATGCGGCACATATAGTACGCGGTAATTCCGGCAGTAATGAGGGCAATCGCGTACAGCCACGGGTGGCCGTGTTGCAGCGCACCTTGGATGACGAGATCCTTGCTGAAGAACCCTGAACCGAGGTACGGGATACCGGAGATCGCGATCACGCCCGTGAGCATGGCGACGAATGCAAACGGCATCGTCTTGATCAGTCCGCCCATGCGGCGTACATCTTGTTCGTTGTTCAGCGCGTGAATGATGATGCCGGAACCAAGGAAGAGCTGCGCCTTGAAGAACGCGTGCGTAAAGAAGTGCGCGACGCCGCCTTCGTAGGCGCCGACGCCGACGCCCATGATCATGTACCCGATCTGCGACATCGTCGAATAGGCGAGAATGCGTTTGATGTCCCACTGGGCGCAGCCGAGAATCGCCCCGAGGAGCGCCGTGAGCGCGCCGATCACGCCGACGAGCATCTGCGCGTCCTGATTCTGGCTCCAGAGCGGGGCGCAGCGCGCGATAAGATAGACGCCCGCCGTGACCATCGTCGCAGCGTGGATGAGTGCCGAGACGGGCGTCGGGCCTTCCATCGCGTCGGGAAGCCAGGTTTGCAGCGGAATTTGCGCCGACTTTGCAGCCGCGCCGATGAAGAGGGTCAAACAAATCGCAAAGAGCCAGCCGGTATTGTACGATCCCGCGAAGGCGAACGCATCGCCGAAACCGGTCGAATGCACCGACGCGAAGATCATGAAAATTGCGAACATGATGCCGACGTCGCCGACGACATTGAGCACGAAGGCTTTGCGCGCTGCCGCCACGGCACTTGGTTTGAAGAACCAGAACCCGATCAGGAAGTACGAGGCAAGACCGACGAGCCCCCAGCCGATGAGCAGACCGACGAAGTTGTCGGAGAGCACGAGCGTGAGCATCGCAAAGACGAAGAAATTCATGTAGGCGAAGAATCGCGCGAACGCGTTATCGCCGTCCATGTACCCGATCGAGTAGACGTGAATGAGGAAGCCGACACCCGTAATAATCAGCGCCCACAAGAGTGAGAGCGGATCCATCAACAATCCGAAGTCGAATCCTGGTAGCCAGCTAAAAAGCGTTTGATGCGCGCCGACGAGGTTGACGCCGCCGGTCGACGGTACGCTCTGCGTCGCCGCGCCCCACATCAACACCGTCGCGACGAACGCGACGCCGATCGCCGCCGAGCCGAGCGCTCCCGCCGCGCTCTTAAGCTGCGGCCCGAAAGCCCAGTTCACAATTGCGCCGGCGAGCGGCAAAAGCCACAGGGCAAGAAGATAGGGATAATTCCCTTCGTTGCCCATCACGTGATGCACCGGCACGGCTTATCCTTTCATCAAGGCGATATCGTCGACGTCGACGTGTCGCGAGGTTCGGAAGACGGTCACGACGATCGCGAGGCCGATCGCGGCTTCCGCCGCGGCGACCGTAATAACCAAGAAGGCGAAGATATGGCCGGCGTTATGGAGCCACGCGCGCGAAAATGCAATGAAGAGCAGATTCGCAGCATTAAACATCAGCTCGATCGACATCAGCATGATCAACGGATTGCGACGCACGATGACGCCGGCCACGCCGATGAAAAAGATGACGGCGGAGAGTCCGACGTAGTCGGCGATGGGGACGGCCATCGGGCTCATCATTCACCACCCCGCAGAATCGCTTCACGCATCTCGCGACGAACTTCTTCGGCTTGTTTTTGCGATGCGACGTAGGGCGCTTGATCGCCGGCGAGCAGAATGACGCCGATCACGGCAACCATCAACACGAGCGCCGTGATTTCGAACGGCAGCAGATACGTCGTAAAAAGCGCCTTGCCGAAATCGGCGACCGATCCAAAGACCCCCGCGGTTCCAACGGGTCCGACCGGCGACGTCGGCGACGTGTTCGCAAACGCGTTGGCGGTGACGCGATTGACCGCGTACGTGAGAAATCCGAGTGCGATCAAGAGCACCACGACGGCGGGAATACCGATGCGCGGCAGCTTGTTCGGGCCAACCGAGAACGGCGTCACGCCGCTCGAGAGCAACGCGATGACGAAGAGAAAGAGAATCAGAATCGCACCGGAGTACACGATCATTTGAATGACCGCGAGAAACTCTGCGTTGAGCGTAAGGTACATCGCCGCAAGCGCCGCGAAATTCAACAACAGCGCAACGACGCTGTAGACCGGCTTCGTGTTGGTGATGCACCAAATCGCCGAGCCGATCAGCGTGATGCCGAGAATCCAGAACGCGGCCATTAGTCGTCCCTCTTCAAGATCGCAAGCCCTTTGCGCTGAACCTTGAGCACCTGGCCGCGATTCGTCGCGTTGTAGCCCTCGTCGACGTCGACCGTCGACTTGACTTCGGCGACGCGTCCGAGATCGGCGGGGATGCCGTTCGGACGTTCATCGGGCGCCGTGCCGACGCCGGCTTCCGGCGGCACGAGCAGACGGTCTTTCGAGTAGATCAGCGCGCCGCGGCGATAGTCGGACATCTCGAAGCGCGGCGTCAACACGATCGCGTCGGTCGGACACGCCTCTTCGCACATGCCACAGAAGATGCAACGCAGCTCGTCGATTTCGTAGCGCGCGGCATGGCGCTCGCCCGGCGACTTGCGGTTCTCGGGCGAATTCTCCGCACCGATCACGGTGATGGCGTTCGCGGGACAGGCGCTCGAGCAGAGCTCGCAGCCGATGCAGCGCTCCTTACCGTCGGCGTAGCGACGCAGTTCGTGCAGGCCGTGAAAGCGAGGCGCGTGCTGCTTCTTGATCGACGGATATTCGATCGTCGGCCGTTTCGCGAACATGAACTTGAAGGTGATCGAGAGCCCCTTCAAGATCGCGCCGACGTTGTAGAGTTGCTTGCGCATATTAATGTCCCATGTAAGCGACGATGATCGCCGTAACGACGAGGTTCAGTGTGGCGAGCGGCAGCAAGAACTTCCAGCCGAACGCCATCAGACGGTCGTACCGGAAGCGCGGCAGCGTAGCGCGCAGCCACATATAAAAGAACATGAAGAACCCGACTTTGATGATGAACCAGATCACGCCCGGAACGTGCAGATTGTCCAGACCAAACGGCGCGTTCCATCCACCGAGGAAGAGCAGCGACGCAATGCACGACACCGTGAGCATGTTCACATACTCGGCGATGAAGAACAGTCCGAAGCGCAAGCCGGAGTATTCCGTATGGAACCCGGCCACGAGTTCGGTTTCCGCTTCGACGAGGTCGAACGGTACGCGATTGGTTTCCGCAACGGCCGTGATGATGTAGACGATGAAACCAATGAACTGCGGCACGACGAACCACCACTTCGCTTGCGCGTTCACGATGCCGTCGAGCGACGTCGTTCCGGCGAGAATCAAGACGCCGATGAACGAAAGCGACATGCCGAGTTCGTAACTGATCATCTGCGCGGTCGCGCGCACGCTGCCGAGGAGCGGATACTTCGACCCGGACGCCCAGCCGCCGAGCGTAATGCCGTAGACACCGATAGAAGTGATCGCGAGCAAGAACAAGATGCCGGCGTTCACGTTGCCGATCGCCCACGTCCCCGCGCTGCTCGCACCGAACGGAATGATCGCGTACACCGAAAACGCGGTGAGCAGCGATATGAAGGGCGCGAGCCGGTAGATCAGGGGATCTGCGGTACGCGGCGTCAGATCTTCTTTTAGAATCAGCTTCGCCGCATCGGCTGCCGGCTGCATCAGACCCCACGGACCCACGCGGTTTGGGCCGGGACGCAACTGCATCCAGCCAAGCACCTTGCGTTCCGCAAGCATCGAATACGCGAACGTCGTGACGACGACGAGCAACAGTATCGCGGACTTGATAAGGATGATGATCCAATCGGGCATTATACTTCCACCAACTCCGCCGGTACGATGCGATCGGCACGCAAGGCTGCAATTCGTTCATCATGGGCGCTCGTGCCGCCGCCGTCCCAAATACTGCGCGCAGGCTGTCCTTCGACGCGCACGCTATCCGCGGAGGGCGAACCTCCATGCTGTGCGGTACGCGTGAGGATCGTTTGCTCGAGCTCTTCGATTGCCGGCAGCGCGAGATCGAATTGCTGCGCGAGTCCGATGAGCATCTCCAAGTCGCTGAGCGTTCCGACCGGTCCCTCCACCGACGGATTCACGGGGATCAAATCGCCGGCGATATCGATCGTCGTCCCGCTCTTTTCGAATGCCGCGCGCGCGGGGAGCACGAGCGTTGCAAGTTTGGCGGTCTCGGTCATGAAGAGGTCGCTTACGACGACGAACGGCATCGATTCGAGGGCGGCATGCACCGACGCCGGATCGATCCCGTTACGCACCGGATTGACACCGAAGAGCGAAAGCACG
>JAFANA010000089.1 GCA_019232905.1 Vulcanimicrobiota bacterium | reverse complement strand
CTCGCAGACGATTCACGCCAGGCGTGCAAAGGCGCGAATTCGGAAAGACCTGCTTCATCATCGAGCCCGATTTGCGCGAACGACGATCGCCCGGTCGGAATTGGTGAGAACGTGTTCGTCTCGGTGATGAGGGCCGCCGTGAAAATTCGCAAGGCTACCTCCCGCGGTAAACTTAGCTTCCGTACAGTAATCGCGCGATCTTAAGTGCGATCGATTCGGGGCTTGCGGTGGATTGATTTGTCAGGACGATGATTTCGAGTCCGTCGGACGGGAAGACCAGATTCATTGAGCGCGCGCCGAGCGTTCCGCCGTTGTGCCAGATGAGGCGTCGGCCTTCGTCCTGACCGGCCATCCAGCCAAATGCGTAGCCCTGAGCGATGTTGTTGCGCTCGTCCTTTTTGACCAGTGCCGTGATACCGGGCGGTGGAGTAATCGCCGTCTGCACGCCGCGTGCATTCAGGACGTCGCCGGAGAAGAAGGCACCGTCCCAGCGAATGAGATTCTGCGCATTCGATGCAAGGGCACCCGCCGCGTTTGCCCACGACATGTCGTATTTCGGCAACGTTACGAAGCGGTTCTTGACGTAGTCGTAGCCTTCGGATGCGTTCGCGCCTTTTGGCGGGGCCGTCGCGAGAAACTCGGTGTCATTGAGGTGTTGCGGATCGAGGATCGCCGATTGCATGTAGGCCTCGTACGATTGTCCCGACATCTTCGCCGCGAGCATCCCGAGGATGGCGTAATTAGTATTGCTGTACGCCCATTTTGTGCCGGGACGGAATTGCAGCGGCTTGTTTGCGACGAGGTTGACGTAGTAGGAGATCGGGTGCGGCTTCACGGTTGCGTCAACGAGCGAGGCGTAGAGCGTTTTATCTTCGAGATAGTCGTCGAGTCCGCTCGTTTGGTCCAACAGTTGCCGCACGGTGATCTCTTTCGCATGCGGCACGTCGGGAAGGTAGCGCGCAATGGGCGCATCGAGATCGACGCGGCCCCGTTGCACGAGCAGCATCACGCCCGCTGCGGTGAACTGCTTCGTGATCGAACCGATCTCGAAGACGGTGTCTGGTGTGACTGGAAGATGCGACGCGCGATTGCGTAACCCGTAGCCCGCGGAATAGAGCAGCGTTCCGTTGCGTCCGATGCCGATTTCGACGCCGGTGAGATGTTGAGACGCCATCGCCTTTTGGACGATGGAGCCGATCTCCGAGGTTTGCGCCGAGCTTAGCGCTGCAGCGAGAACGAGCGAAAGTCCGATCATCGCCAGACTTCCTCCGGAACATCGATCGTCCCATTGCGGTAGATTGCCGACGGCGTGCGATCGGAGGCGAGCAGCAATGGTCCATCGAGATCGACGACGTCGCAGCGTTGCGCGACGATGAATGCGGGCGCCATCGAGAGCGACGTGCCGCCCATGCATCCGACCATGACGTTGAGCCCGAGCTCACGCGCGCGTTCCTGCATGCGCAACGCTTCCGTCAGACCGCCGCACTTGTCAAGTTTGATGTTGATCGTGTCAAAACGGCCGACGAGCGCCTCGATATCGTTCACCGTTTGCACGCTTTCGTCGGCGGCAATCGGAATCGGCGAGTCGACATCGTCGAGATCGGCGTCACGATCGATGGGAAACGGCTGCTCCAGAAGTTGTACGTTGCAGGCGATCAGCGTCGGAAGCACGTCGTGCAACGTCTGCAAGTCGAAACCTTGGTTGCCGTCGACGCCCACCCACACGTCGGGGCGTGCCGCGCGCACGGCGCGAACGCGTTCCGCGTCACCGCCGTCTCCGATCAGCTTCAATTTCAACGCTGTCGCAGATGCGAAGGCGAGGGCGTGCGACGCCATTTCTTCGGGAGTTCCCGCGCCGACCGTACAGGTAGTCTGAACCGGGCGCGGCGCCGACGGCAGTCCCGCGAGTCGCCACACCGGTGTTCCGGCTTGCTGCGCGCGCAGTTCCCACAGTGCACAGTCCAAGGCATTCTTGGCCCCGCCGGCGGGCAGATACTCGGTGATCGCGATTAACTCTTTGAGCGTTGTCGCGCGCTGCGTAGCCGCCAGTATTTGCTCGCGCAAGCGGGGCGCCGTTTCTTCTTTATAATAGACGCCGAGCGCCTCACCTCGGCCTTGGTGCCCGCCGTCAGTGACCTCGACGACCACGACGTCGGCATCCGTCCACACGTACCCGCTGATGCGGAACGGATACCGAAATGCCCAGCTCTCAGTCCGGACGGAAACTTCCACTGCTCGCCCTCCGCGAGCAATATTTCATCGGGTGCGCCAAAATATCATTTTGCGGCCGAGGGTGCCGCATAGGCGGTGACGCCCTGGAAATGCAGCGACACGTAGGGCTCGTCGCCGACGACGCGGCTGTTATGGCCCGGTCCGATATAGAAGAGATCGCCCGGCTTCATCTCGATGACGCGTCCGTCGTCCATTTCGGCGGTCGCGCAACCTGAAACGACGAGACCGACGTGCTCGACTTCGCAGCTCTCCTTGCCGAGCGCGGCGCCGACGTGCTCCGACCAGATCCATCCCGGTTCGTAGGTCGCGCGTCCGATCGTCATGCCGCCGACCGTTACGATTTCGAATTTGCCCTTTGGAAATTCGCGTACTTCATCGGGTTGATCGAAGCGCTTGAGATTTACGTCGAGCATGAACGATCCTTTCTTACGAAGCAGTAGCGGCGCGCGCGATTTCGAGCATTTCGCGCATCGGCGGAAGGTCGCCGGGGTGGACGCCCGCGTGACGCCACGCGATGATGCCGTGCCGATTGATAACGGCGGCGCCAGGAAGTTGCGCGCTGTCTCCCAGACGCGTCGCACCCCAATTCTGATGGAACCCCGCGGCGCGATTTTCTTTTCGCCGCTCTTTGAGCGCCGGATCGGAGAACAATTTCAAAAGATTGTATTGTCCGAACCCCATCGCGGCGTACGTCTCTTTTTTCGGATCCGGGATGCATCGCGATGACATGCCGTATTCGCTGCAATACCGGCGTGCTTTCGTGATGTCGCCAATCACGACGAAGCGCACGGCGATGCCGTCGCGTTCGAAGTCTTTCTCGAGCTCGCGCAACTGCGAGAGCGGTTCAGGAAAGAACGTTCAACCGACGTGACGCAACCACACGACAAGCGCGGGCCGTGGAATGTTCAACGCCTCTACGGCTGCAGGTATGCGGGTTAGCATGACGGCTTGTGGTTACGACGTTTATGCGCCGAAGCTCTGCATCCCGAGGCGTGAAAGTCGCTGTCAGATGCGGGCGCTTTCGGCGCCCAGGCGCCAGAGGCAGAGCAGAAGGGCGACGATTGCGACGAATGCGAGCAGTGGCGAATAGAGAATGCCCAAGAGCATGAAGAGGACCGAGAGCGCGACGAGGATCGGGTAGGCGCTCTGCGTCGTGAAGATGCCTAAGTCTTCGCCTTTGGTGTCTTCGGGCGTCAGTTTTTCGCCGTCGCCGTCGAGGCGGGCGTTGCGCTCGGCGATGACCGCGTACGTTGCCGCGAACGCGAGTGCGGAGGTCATGATTGCGAGCAGTACCGTGCCGGTCGTTTCTTCGTGCCCGATAAACCAATACGCGATAAGGATCGCAAGCCCAAAGCCGGTCGAGGTGAAGAAGAGGCCGACGAATGTCTTCATGTGTTCATCAGGTCCAAGGCAGGGCGGCGGCTCGTGATCGGCGGTAGCGTTTCGAAGTTGTGTTCCGGCGGCGGTGACGACGTGGCCCATTCGAGCGAGTAGCCGCCCCAGGGATTTGACGGCACGGGGACGTTTGCGAACGCCGAGATGAACACGTTGGCGATAAAGAGCAGAAACGCAATGCCCATGATGGCACCGCCGGCGGTCGCGAGACCGTTGAGCAACGCGAGATGTTCGACGTTCGGATACGTGTAGACACGGCGCGCCATGCCTTCGATGCCCATGAAGGCCATCGGAAGAAACGTGAGGTTAAATCCGATGAACATCAGCCAGAAGAACCACTTGCCGAGCGTTTCGTTTAAGCGCACGCCGAAGATCTTGGGGAACCAAAAGAAGAGCGCGGAAAAGAGTGCGAACATGCTGCCGCCGCCGAGGGTATAGTGGAAGTGGTGCACGATAAAATAGGAGTCGTGCGTTTGATAGTCGATTGGTGGTGAAGCGACCATGACGCCGGTGATGCCGCCGAGTAAGAAATTGAAAAGAAATCCAAGCGAAAACAACATGGCCGTCGTGAACTCGAGGGACCCTTTCCACATGGTGCCGATCCAGTTGACGAACTTCACGCCCGTCGGAACGGCGATGAGAAACGACACCGCCGAGAAGAACGGGTTGCTTACGGCGCCGGTTGTAAACATGTGGTGTGCCCACACGCCGATCGAAAGGCCGGCGATCGCGAATGCGGCGAGCACGAGGCCGACATAGCCGAAGACCGGTTTGTGTGAGAACGTCGCTATGACTTCGGTGACGATGCCGAAGTACGGCAAGATCATCACGTAGACTTCCGGGTGGCCGAAGAACCAGAAGAGATGCTGGTACAGAATCGGGTTTCCGCCGTAGACCGGATCGAAGAAGTGGCCGCCGAGATGACGGTCGATCAACACCATGAACAGTACGGCCGTGAGCGACGGAAAGGCCATCAAGATCAAGAGCGACGTCGCGACGATTTCCCAGGTGAAGATTGGAACGCGCCACATCGTCATCCCGGGCGCACGCAAGAGAAACACGGTCGTCGTGAGATTCACGGCCGTAAGGATCGTCGAGACGCCGGCCATCAAGACGCCGATCGTCCAGAAATCGTTGCCCGCGCCGGTGCCTTCGCTGATCTCCGAGAGCGGCGCGTAGTTCGTCCACCCGTTCGCACTTGCGCCGCCGTACGTCGCAAAGCCCAAAAACATGATGATGCCGCCGAGAATGAACAGCCAGAGCGACGTTGCGTTCAAACGCGGAAACGCCATATCCGGCGCCCCGATCTGCAGCGGGACGATGAAGTTCGCGAGCCCGAGGCCGAACGGCGCAATCACGAAAAAAATCATCGCGGTGCCGTGCAGCGTAAAGATCTGATTGTAGAGCTGTGCCGAGAGCAGCGCGTTGTCCGGCCGCGCGAGCTGCGCGCGGATCATCATCGCGAGAATACCGGCGGCGACAAAAAACGTCATCGTCGCGACGATGTACATGATGCCGATCTTCTTATGATCGGTCGCGGTGAACCACTCGATCACGGTTTAACCGTCCCGTTCGAAGCAATGTACCGGTCGTAGGCGTCGTCGGGAACGACGTCGACGACGAACGTCATCAAGGCGTGATCGAGGCCGCAAAATTGCGCGCAGCGCGAAAGATACGTTCCCGTCCGGGTCGGTGTAAGGTCGAAGGCGTTTCTCATGCCGGGAATCGCGTCGCGTTTGAACAGAAAGCCGGGAACCCAGAACGAGTGGTTTACGTCGCTTGTTGTCAGGTCGATTTCGGTGGTTCGGCCAACGGGCAGATAGAGCGTCGGCGGCACATCCGGCGTTCCGGTTGAGGTGATGCGGTCCCCGTTATACCCGAATCGCCAGGACCATCGAAATCCGGTTGCGTCTATGCGCGATTCCGGCTGCGCGGAGACGCGGTCGACCGGCATCTCGTCGAGGTACGTCACGATAAAGAGCCCGATAACGACCAGCAACGGAATGACCGTGCAGGCGATTTCGAGCGGCACGTTACCAGTAAAATGCTGCGCCTCGTGACGATCGCGCCGGTAGGCCACGACGCACCAGAGAATTGCGCCATAGACAAAGATCCCGACGACGGCGGCGGCGCAGACCAGGACAAGCCAGGCTTGCTGCATCGCGCCGGCTTGCGCGGTTGCGGGATGAATCAACCACCACACACTCGCGCTTTACCCAAAGAATAAAGTCTTGCGCGCACGGGTAGCATTCAGTGTGTCGAGTTCTGTTGACGGCAACGTTCGGCGTCGACCCTTGCCGGTGCGAGCGCATCCGCTCGTCTTTGGAACCGTCCTCTTTCTTGCTTCGGAACTCATGTTCTTCGCTGCGCTCTTCGCCTCATATTTCGATCTGCGCGCGAACCGAGCCGCATGGCCGCCGCCCGGCGTGCATTTGAACGTTCCCGAGTCTGCGGTTGGAACGGCGCTGCTCTTGGTCGCGAGTATCGTGATGGTGTTTGCGACCAAGGCGATGGATAGACAACGGATGACGGCAGCGCGATGGTGGACGGCGACAGCCGTGATTGCCGCGGTCGCGTTCATCGTACTTTCCGTCCACGGGTATCTCGGCAACACGTTCGGCATCGCGACCAACGCCTATGGCTCGATTTATTATGCGATGACGGGATTCCATCTGTTGCATGTCACCGTCGGCGTCGGCATTCTGCTCGCGCTCTTAATCGGCATGCGAAGCCCCGCGCTGCACGCCTATCATCGCGAAGGTGCCGAAGCGATGACCTACTACTGGCATTTCGTTTTCATCGTCTGGATCGGGATCTGGGCGAGCGTCTATGTGATTCAATGATCGCGAAAGATCGCGTGATTGCTGCGGCGTTGGCTGCAGCGATGCTAGGCGCGGTGCTGTTCATCGCCGCGTACGCAACCGGCGGGAGCCGCCTTTACGAGGGACTTTCGCTCGCGTTATCGGCAGCCGGCTTGTGCGGTGCAGCGGTGGGCTGGGCGTTTTGGATTCTTCCCGACGAGCAGGTCGAAGACGAGCGTGACGACTATCCGTCGGGCGCGTCGGATCGCGCCGCAGAAGATCTTGAGACGACGAGCGGATTGATCGACGTCACGCGCAAGCGCTTGCTGACGCGCATGCTTTACACGGCGCTAGGAATCTTCGGGCTTGCGCTCATCGTTCCAATTCGATCGCTCGGACCTGCGCTCGGGGACGCGGCGTTTCATACCAAGTGGCGCAAAGGCCTGCGCATGCAGCGCGAAAACGGCTCGTTCGTCAAGGCTAGCGATCTCAACGTTGACTCGGTTGCGACCGTTTTTCCGGAAGGTGCCGTCGGCGACGCGCAATCGCAGACCGTGCTCATCCGCGTCGGGGACGGCGTCGCCGCAAACGCCGGCGGATACATCGCGTATTCGAAAGTCTGCACGCACGCCGGTTGTCCCGTGGCGCTGTATCGCACGGCCGCGAAACAGTTGATGTGTCCGTGCCATCAATCGATTTTCGATGTCGTCAACGACGGCGCGGTCGTCGCCGGGCCCGCCGATCACGCGCTTCCGCGCCTTCCGATCGAAGTGGGATCGGACGGGTATCTACGCGCGACCGGCGATTACCCCGAGCCCGTCGGACCCGGATTCTGGGAGCGCGGATAGGGCCGTGATTTCGCGTCTGCTCGACTGGATCGACGACCGCCTGGGGACGGCGCACTTTGTCAGCCACGCGCTGCGCAAAGCGTTTCCCGATCATTGGTCGTTCATGCTCGGCGAGATCAACATGTACACGTTCCTCGTGCTGATTGCGACCGGAACATTTCTGGCGTTGTTCTTCGATCCATCCGCGTCGAAGATGACGTATAACGGTCCCTACGCGCTGCTCGACGGAACCCATGTCTCGTCTGCGTATGACTCCGCGCTAAAGCTCAGCTTCGAAGTCAACGGCGGACTGCTGATGCGCCAGGTGCACCATTGGGCGGCGTTGATTTTTGTTGCCGGCATCATCACCCATATGGCCCGAGTGTTTTTTACGGGCGCATTCCGCAAGCCGCGCGAGATCAACTGGCTGATCGGTCTCGGTATGCTGATGCTGGCGATGTTTGAAGGATTTGCCGGCTATTCGATGCCCGACGATTTACTCAGCGGCACCGGCTTGCGCATCGCCGTTTCGATTCTGCTCTCCGTTCCGTTCATCGGTGCATGGGCGTCGTCGCTTCTGGCGGGCGGCGTTTTCCCTGATTCCGGCGTGATGCTGCCGCGGCTCTTCGTCGCGCATGTGTATATCATTCCCGCGACGATCGCGGCGTTGATGGCGGTGCATCTCGCGATCCTGTGGCGCCAGAAACATACGGATTTTCCGGGTCCTGGGCGCACGGAACGCAATGTCGTCGGTTCGCCGCTGTTTCCGAAGTATGCGGCAAAATCGATGGCGCTCTTTGCTGCCGTCGTCGCAATCGTCTTTGCCTTTGGCGCCGTCGTTCAGATCAATCCCATTTGGATTTGGGGACCGTACGTGCCGTGGCAAATTTTGAGTCCCGCGCAGCCCGATTGGTACGTCGGGTGGCTGGATGGCGCGCTTCGCATTTCGCCGCCGGTCGCGTTCCATTTCTTCGGTCGCATCATTCCGTCGCCGTTTTGGCCGGCGGTACTGCTGCCGGGCGTGCTGTTCACCTTCGTCGCCGCGTGGCCGTGGATCGAGGCGGCGTGGTTGAACGACCGGCGCGCGCATCACTTGCTCGATCTGCCGCGCAACGTTCCGGTTCGAACCGGAATCGGCGTTGCCGTGATCACGTTCTGTTTCGGACTGCTGCTTGCGGGGAGCGGCGATATCCAAGCGCGTTACGTGCAAGAGCCGATTACGACGATTACACGGTTCTATCAGATCTTTTGCTTGATCGCGCCGATTGTTGCGTTCTTCCTGACGTACTGGCTGTGCGTTGAACTGCGCTCTCGTTCCGGCGTGCATAAAGCGCCTCGCGTGCGGCTGCGCCGCAATGCCGAGGGCGGATTCGACGAAGAGACGATCGCATGAGCCGCACCATGCTAGCGTGCTGGATTGTTGCAGCCGGAACGCTTGCGATCGTGCTTTCACCCGTGGTGGATGCGCGCGCCGATGCGTCCTTCGCATGGCACATGGTGCAGCATCTCGCGCTCGTCTTTATCGTCGCGCCGGCGCTCGTGGCCGCACGGCCGTTCCAGGTGTTCACCGCGGTTGCTTCCAAGCCGGTCGTTGCGCGTACGGTTCGTGCGACACGATGGACGCACGGGCTTGCGCATCCCGCCGTTGCGCTTTTTGTATTTGTTGCGGTCATGTGGGCGACGCATTTTAGCGGACTCTACGAACTCGCGCTCGAGCACACGTGGGTGCACGCAGCGGAACATGCGCTCTACTTGATCGCCGGCGTGCTGTTTTGGCTGCCGGTTTTTGCCGCGCCGCCGCTGCGGCCCCTAGCCTATCCGGCGCGGTTACTATACCTGTTCGTTGCATTGCCGCAAGGAGCGCTGCTCGCACTCGCATTGAGCGGCGCCCGTCATGTCCTCTATCCGCATTACGCGAGCGTCAGCGGTGTCGCGACGGCTCTCGCCGATCAAAGTAATGCCGCGGCGGTCATGTGGATCGGCGGCGGGCTCGTGACGTTCGTTGCGTTTCTCGTGACGCTCAGCGTGTGGGCCGTACGTGAAACGCCTGAGGAATCTCGGGCCGGGAATACGTCAGTAAGACGAGCGTGACCAGCGCAAAGGCAACGAGAGGGGCGCGCAGCGCCAGCACCATCGCGACGGCGAAGAGGAAGATGGTCAAGAGCGATCGCATGAGCACCTTGCGTCGCATTCCTTCGGCACTCGCCTCTGGTGCCGCCCGCGGTACGACCTCGTACGCAAATGCGTGGTACGAGAGGTTAACGAGTAAAATTACCGCTGCGTAGATAAAGACCGGGACGGAAGCGAGCCGTGTATCCGCGATCCATGCCGTAGCGCACGGAACGAGCGACGCGGAAAACATGTGCGTAAAGTTCCACAAAATGAGACGCCGCGTCGAATCTTTCGCAAATCGCAACAGGAAGTGATGATTGATCCAGATGATCGCGATCAACAGGTAGCTTACCGCGTAACTTACTGCAGTTGGCCACGCTTGAAGAAGCGCATCGAACGTCGCCTGCGATGGTAGTCTGAGTTGCAGTACCATAATTGTGATGATCACTGCGAACACGGCGTCGCTAAAGACGCCGAGCTGTTCTTTACCGATGGCTCGAATCAACGTCGTCTCACTTTCTTTACGCGGTGGGCGGCTTGTTTCGAACGGTTGCCGCACACGGCCATGCTGCACCATCTTCGCCCGCGCGTGCGCGTCCGGTCCACATAGAGGAGCGAACACTGCGCGCCTTCGCACGCTTTTACGTCGGCAAAGTCGACTTCCGAGAGCAACTCGGCTAGTGCGGTAGCGATCGGGAAGAGCAGCGCATCCGGTGAACGCCAACGCCGCCGGCGCTCGAGCCGCAACGGATTCGCAACAACCTCGCCGTACTGTTCGTCACGCGCTAACAATCGATTGAGCGGTTCTAGTTCCCGCACGGCGCCTGCTGCAAGCGGCTTGCCTTTGTGGGCGAGAACGAAGGCACGAAACCATTCCCGCAGTTCGCGCGCCTGCGTTGCGACCGTGTCCAATTCGCCGGGTAATGCGTTTTTGCGTAATTCGCGAGCCGCATGGCTTGGGATCAGCGCGGCTTTTTCCAGCCACCGAAGAAGATCGTTGCCCGACGCCAGCCATTCGACGGGGACGTCGATTGGTGTCGCTACGGAGTTGAGAAAATCCAACCCCGCTGCTCCGGCGATAAAGAATGGCTCGGGTCGTTCGTCTGTCATGCTGCTAACTATTCGATGGCTGTAATGTTGACATTCGCGAATTCCAGGTAGTAACCTCCTAGAACCGCTCTGGCAGGTTACGCGAAGCGGATTTAGGAGCAAAGGCTATCAGATTATGAGTTCGACTAGATATCGCAAAGCAGACGTCGACGGCACGACGATCTTTTATCGCGAGGCGGGAGCGGAGAATCGCGACACGATTTTGTTACTCCACGGTTTTCCGACCGCGAGCCACATGTTTCGGGACCTCATCCCGCTGCTCGCGGATCGCTATCACGTCGTTGCGCCGGACCTGCCGGGGTTCGGGCAGTCCGACATGCCGGCGCGAGAGCGCTTTGAGTATTCATTCGCCCACCTTGCGAAGCTCGTCGGGCGCTTTACCGAAGTGCTGAAGCTCGATCACTTCGCGCTGTATATTTTCGATTACGGTTCACCGGTCGGATTGCGGCTTGCCCTCGAGCATCCCGAGCGAATTACCGCGATCATCTCGCAAAACGGTAATGCGTACGAAGAGGGGCTGAGCGACGGGTGGAATCCGATTCGCGCGTATTGGAAAGATCCGTCGCAAGCCAATCGCGATGCACTGCGGACGATGTTGACCCCGCAGACGACGTACTGGCAATACACGCACGGGGTAGCTGACGCTTCGCTCGTGTCGCCCGACGGCTACACGCTTGATGACTTTTATCTCGCACGCCCGGGTGCCGACGAGGTGCAGTTGGACCTCTTCCTCGATTATGCGAACAACGTCGCGATGTATCCAGCCTTCCAAGACTACTTCAGAACGCACCGGCCTCCATTACTCGCGATTTGGGGCAAAAACGATCCGTTTTTCTTGCCGCCGGGCGCGCTAGCGTTCAAACGCGATATTCCCTCGGCCGTCGTCGAGTTCGTCGATAGCGGTCATTTCGCGTTGGAAACGCACTACGACGAGATTGCTACGGCGATCGATGGTTTTCTCTCACAACGAGAGGCTGTGCTGCCGCGCAAGTTGGAGGTGGGCTCGTAACTCGGGGTCGCTGGTGTGAAGGCGGTTTGCCGCGAGCGCGTAGCGATAGGCTTCGCGCCAGCGGCCGAGGGCTTCGAGGACTTGCGCCATCGTGTCGTCGGAGTAAATTTCGTCTCCGCGTTTCGCGCGATCGCTTTCTGCGGCGCGTAAGGCATCGGTGAGGCGATGATGTCGCTCGGCGTAATAGTTCGCTAGGAGACGGTCGTTGATGCCGTTGACGTTGAAGAGGCGCGCTTCGGCGTCGATCAGGGCGTCGGTCTGCGCGGCTGCGGCATCATCACCGAGCGCGCGTTGCGCGTCGGCTTTATATCCTAACGCTTGTGGAAGCGGATATAAATCGGCGCTTCGCGTTGCCGCAGCGAGTGCTTTGCGCCAGCGTCGTTCTGTGCGATACATGCGTGCTTCCCAAAGGAGCGCCGTTGCGTTGTTCGGGTCGTCGTCGAGTGATATGGCGAATTCTCGCTCGGCGGAGCGGTTGTCATTCGCTTCGTATGCAAGTTGTGCGGCGCGCATGTGGTACCACGAGCGGTCGTAGGCCGGGTTTCCGACGTCGGAATCGATCGTTTGCGTTGCGGCGGCGATCAGGGAGCGCGCGGCGTCGAGTTGACCGTTGAGCTCCTCGTAACGCGCGCGAACCGATTGTACGGTCGGGTTGGCGTCGTTCTTCGCGGGAATCCGCGCTAAGGTCGCGCGCGCTTGTGCGTATTCGCCGATCTCCATTTGTAGCGAGGCGATTTGGGCGACCGCGTTGGCGTTGAACGGCTCGCCTTGCCACGCACGTCGTTGCGCAGCGAGCGCGCCGCGGAAGTCGTGATAGGAGAGACGAGCCGCGGCGAGCGTCATCTCTGCGGATGTATTGCCCTGCGGTTGAAGTTGGATGGAACGGCGCGCAGCGCGTTCGGCCCGGGTTATGTCACCCAGGTCGTACTGTTCGCGGAAGCGTTGCATGTAGAGTTGCGCGAGGATGCGCAGTTGAATCTGATCGGCGGGATATTGGCGGACTTGCTTCTCGTAGAATGCGATGACGGCGTTGCGGGTGAGGTAGTCGCGGACGAGTGGAGCGGGAGTGAATGTTGCGGCGGGCGTTTGATGGGAGGATAGGAACGGCCAAAGCGCGAGCGCGGTTAGGACGCCTGCCGCGATGAGGGCTAATGGGTTGAGGCGATTCTTCGACTTCGCTGCGCTCGGCTCAGGATGACACATTAGCTAGATTGGGGGCTGTGCGTAAGGAAATGTCGAGGTTGTTTGGTTTGTTGCGGTGACGTGATCGTCGATGAGGCACGGTGATTCTTTGCCGTCGTCGGGGACGCCGAGTGCGGTTAACGTGTTGCCAAAGATGGCGCCGAGTGAGAGTTTGATCGTGTCGTCGGTGAGAGCGCGGCCGCCGAAGGTGCTGCCCGTCAGTCCGTTCGTTTCGACACCGAGATACGCGGCGGTCGTGGCATTCGACGTGAGGTTGACGAGCATTTCGTTTGGATAGAGCGTCGATTGCAGAGCCGATGCCCATGTCGCAGATCGGCCGGCAACCGTCGTTGTGAACGTTCCGATTTCCGATTGCAGCGTCGGATCGTTGTACGGTTCGGTGCGATTCGTTGTGTCGTGATCGGCGAAGTTCTCGAACGCTTCCTTCACTGCGGGACGCGAGAGCAATTCGATCTGGATGTATTTCGCCGCCGCCGACGGAGCCGGGGACGGCCCGATGAACGGACTGGCGTTTCCGGAACATGCCGATACACCGACGGCGATAAGGGCGCCCAGCGCGACGCCGAGTGCGATATGTTTGATCATGACCTTAGCTCCCCGTGGCCGTTCCGGTCGTTGCCCACACGCCGATGACCTGACCGGTCGAAGCGCCGTTGGGCTCGAGCATTGATTTCGGAAGTTCGACGGCAATCTGCAAGACGTCGAAGTTCGCCAGCAGATTGCTTGATGGTGTCGTATTGCAGCCGTTCGCGTTCGCAGGAAAGCCGTTGAATGACGTTGCGGTCGCCGGCGGCGGCGTTGCGCCGTTCTGATGGTTCGTGTAGTTGCGGTCGGGAATGATCTTGAAGAACTGCGCGAGGTCGAAGAAGAACGGATCGCGTCGCGGTCCGGCAAAGACTTGAATGTTGCCGCTTAGTGTGGCCGGCGAATTGAACGGAAACGTGCCGGCAGATTTCACGAGCGTGTTGGTCGTGCCGGTCTCATTTGGTGCGGCGGGACCGTACATCGTCAACGTTTGCGTCGATCCCGCTCCCGATGCGACAAATTGGATCACCAAATTCTCGGTGTAGTTTTTGGTGGCGACGCCGGTGGCGATTTTGAATTGATAGAGAACCGCCGGATCGAAGCTGTATTGCGGTGACGACGACTGGCCGGCGGGAATGAGCGGATAGACGTCCATCGCGAGGACGACGTTGTTCGCCGGATTGTCGGGTGCCGGATAGGCGAACACGTCGGTGATGTCGGCGCCGGGGCGTGCAACGACGGTCGGGGAGTCTTGATGGTCCGAGCCGCGCGCCGCATGGACGCCGTAGAGCGCGATCGTCGCGACGACGAGCGCCGTCGTCGCAACCGTCGCAAAGGCTCGAAGAATTCTCATAATCCTTGCTCCATGTACGGGTGCGTGTGCGAGTGGGTGTGGGTATGGGTATGGGTGTGCGCGTGCAGCGGCGCGAGCGCATAGCCGGCAATTGCAAGCGCGGTAATCGCGGCAATGAGCGCGACGGGCGCGCGCACGCCTTCGGCGGCAAAGCCTTGCGCGACCATGACAATGCCGACGAGACAGATCAGCACCGCTGAGACGAGCGGCGCGTATTTCGCGAAACGATCGAAGCGGCCGCTTCGTCCGAGAAGCGCGGATCCGCGCACGACGGCAATACCGATCGCGCTCAGCACGGACGCGAGGCCGAGACTGAAAATCACGATCAACGTAATGCCATAGCCGATCTGGTGCAAGCGCAACGCCGCCAACATAACGACGATTGCCGCAGGGCAGGGTGCTACGCCGCCGCTCATCGCGGTCACTATGGCGCCGCGCAGGTCGTGCGAATGCGGATGATGGTGGTGGTGCGAATGGCCTACGTGGAGGCAGCGCGCAAGGTTTCGCGCGCCGATGACGGCGACGGCGATGCCGGAGAGCAGCGCAATCCACGCGTAAATCGATTCGGTGATGAAGCCCGCGGCGAAGAAAAGGGCAACGCCGAGCAACAGCACGCCGATTGTGTGGGTAAATGTGAGCGACGCAGCGAGCAGCGCGGCTTGTTTGATCGTTGCTCGCGAACCCACGAGGGTAAATGCGAGCAGCGCTTTTCCGTGGCCGGGTTCGAGCGCATGCAAGGCTCCGAGGCCGAACGCTACAAGCGCCGTGAGAAGGACGAAAAGCGGCGCACGATTCGGATTGGCGAACATGTCGGTCAGCGCGTTGGAGCGCGCGAGCGATCCTGTCACCGGCGGCGCATGTTCACCCTGGCTCGCATTGAGCACGACGTGCGAGACGTGTCCTTGCACCGAAAGATCGAAGCTCGCCGACTGCACCGCCCGCGGTGACGAGATCAGCGCCGGGGGATAGGCGCGAAGTTCGTGCGTCGGCTCGCGCTGCGGAAAGATAACGACGTCTTTCCATCCGAGACGTGAAGGATCGAAGACGCTGTCTTCGACCGTGATCCGGTGCGAACGCGCGTCGATCTGAGCAGTATAGTCACCAGTGAAGTACAAGGTCGGAAGGCCCGCCGCTCCCGGACGCAATTGCGCGCTGTCGCCGGCTCGTTCGACCGTGGTATGTATGCCGTCGACCGTAACGGCAAGGCCGGGAACGGCCTCGATCGCTTGCGCGTCAGCCCAACTTCGAAGCTGCGCTCGCGTCCAGGTCGCGTCGTTCGATGCGGCGCGCATGATCTGGAATGTCGGAATCTCGGCGCGATCGATAACGTAACGAATGTGAAGTGCGTGGCCTTGCCACCGCACTTCGAGCAAGTGATTGATCGTGAAGTTTCCGAGCGGGTGCGCCGCTACAGGTGCGCACGCGGCCGCAACAAGCGCTGCGCAAGAAACCAAGCGACGGCAAACGTTGAGCGACATATGCGCCTACAACGGATGAGGTCGACGCTTGGATTACTTGAACTCGACTTTCGCCATGGAAGAGGCGCGCGTTACATGCCTTGAAGCAATAGATCCAGACCGCACGCGATGAGGCCGCCGAACGCGACGACGAGCAGAAGATACACCGCGAGCCAAACTTCAAAGCCGCACGGTTGTTCGCGTTCGGAATGCTTCACGCCACCCGGAAAACCCAAAGGACGTTGCTCAGCTACCGTTCGTCCGATGAACGTCTCCGGTTCGACGATGCGGATGATCATCAGGAATAGTATACCTCGATCGACCGGGCCGTTCACCGAAACGTGCACGACCCGGTCAGTCGAACGCTAGCCTTTGAGAAACGGCCTTCCTTCGTGCGCAACGAGGAGATCGTGCATGTCGTTGGCGTGATCTTCCTCTTGCGCAAGGATGCCTTCGAGCATGGTGCGCGTGGTCGGATCTTTTTCGCCGAAGAAACGGACGAGTTCGCGATAGTGCTCGACCGCGATGCGTTCGGCGACTAAGTTCTCTTTGATCATCTCGACGAGGTTTTGTGCGTTGCCGTATTCCGTTGCCGAGCGCGTGTGCAACCCCTCGGGATTGAGATTGGGTGTGCCGCCGAGCTGGTTGATGCGCTCGGCGATCTTTTCCATATGCTCGTGTTCGTCGTGAGCGTGCTCGGCAAACTCTTCTTTGACGCTCTCGCTGTCGATACCGACTGCCGCAACGGTGTGCATCGTGTACCGAAGAACGCACACGACCTCCGTCGCGAGCGCAGTTTGAAGCAGGTCGATCGTTTGTTGTACTTCGCCTTCGTAGTTTTGCGTAACAGCTCCGCGATCGATTTGTTCTTTCGCGCGGCGACGAAGCTCGGTGATATCGGATAGGAACGGTTGCTTAACGGTCGTCACTGGTTTACTCCTTACTCAAAACTACGAACACTATGGTGGGCAGCCTTGTTTCATCCACGCTTCAAACGTATCGCACTTGTCTTTGCTCCAAGTGCGTTGTTCGGAGGGTGGCGGCATCGCGCCCGAACGTACCGTGGATAGGATACCCTCGGCGTTCGACGCGACGCTATCGCGCGTGGAGAGGTCTAAACCGGCTTGCTTCATGTGGCTCACGTCTACGTCTGTGAACAACGGCCGAATATCGGCCGAGAAACTGAGGGGTCGACTGGTTTCCATCTTCGATCGCCTCCGCGCTTGCTCGTAAAAGTCGCATAAAGGGAACGGAGCGCAAAATTCGTAACGCGGCGGTATGAACCATCTACCCGTGTATCTCGCGGCAGTTTTTGCTGTGTTGAGCGGCACGATTACAGACAAGACCACCGGCCAACCGCTGCAAGGAGTTACGGTTACTGCAACAGCCGGTGCGCATACGCTACGTACAAAGACTGATGCGGAAGGACACTTTGTGCTTTCGCACGTTAATGATGGTGATTACGCGCTGCACTTGTCATCTCGCGACGTGCCGGCGCAAACCGTACACGTGCGCGTGCACGGAGCGTCGACGCACGTGACGCTGAAGGCGTGCAGCACGACGCTCGACTATAGCTGCGGTGCGGGAGATTCGAGCGGCGGCTGAGGCCGCTAATCGCGTACAAGACCGCACCCACCGCGCAGGGCGTACGATCGGAGCATGAAACGTTCCGAACTGCTACGCCGGGCCGCCGTTGCCGGACTTGCAACGGCCGTATTGCCGGGAAGAACAAGCGCTGCCGCAGCGCATCCGGACGCTCCGGTCAAACCGCTGCCACCGGCTCGCGACGGTGTTCCTGTCGCGTTTTTGCTTTCCGACGGCGCGGTCACGATCGACTTTGCCGGACCATGGGAAGTCTTTCAAGACGCGGATGTCACCGGTCGCAAAGCACCGGCCTTCACGCTGTACACCGTTGCCGAGTCGACGAAGCCGATCGTTACGAGCGGCGGCTTGACGATCGTTCCGCGCTACGCGCTGGCTGACGCGCCGACTCCTAAAGTCGTCGTCGTTCCCGCACAGTCGAACCCGACCGATGCCGTGAAACGGTGGCTGCTTGCGACGGCCCCTCGCGCCGATCTCATCATGTCGGTGTGCACCGGCGCACTCGTGCTTGCTGCGTCGGGACTTCTCAAGGGGCGCAGCGCGACAACGCATCACGCCGCGTTGACAACGCTTGCGATGCAGCATCCGGATATCACCGTAGAGCGCGGAGTGCGGTTCGTCGACGACGGCAACATTGCGACATCTGCCGGGCTCTCGGCAGGCATCGATCTCGCTTTGCATGTCGTGGCGCGTTACTACGGAAAAGAGGCCGCGCGGCAAACGGCCTACGACATGGAATATCAAAGTGAGCGTTGGCGCACCGCCGACAACACTGCGTATTTGAAGCCGCAGATCGCGCGAGCAGGGGATGCGATTTGTCCGGTCTGCTGGATGGAAATCGATCCAAAGCAGTCATTGCACCTTGCGTATGCCGGAACGCAGTATTATTTCTGTATGCCGGAACACGAACGGATCTTTGCTTCCGCACCGCAGCGCTTTGCGAATGCGTAGCTTTTCACCGGGGTACTACACCGGCGCGAGCACGACGTGGGCGGTCGCGGACGCGCTTCTGACCGAAGTCCGCCATGACGAGCCGAAGGCGGTAGATCTGCATCAGCACGAGGCGCCGTATTTTAGTTTGCTGCTCGAAGGCGCGTACGAAGAGTGGGGCGACGGGTTCCATCTGCGCTATGAGCCGTACACGCTCGTGTTTCATGCAGCGCGCACGCCGCACGAAGATCGCATGCTCGGCCCATGCAGGTTCTTTGCGGTCGATATGTTAGCGAAATGGGAGCGCGTGATCGACGAACTCGGCGGTGCACGCGAGCACGTCTTTGAATTGTGCGGCGGCGACGCGATGTGGCTGGTGCTGCGCCTCTATCGCGAGTTTCTGGCGCGGGCGGATGCCGGTTCGGAAGTGGAAGCGTTGCTCTACGAACTCTGTGCGCACGTGGCGAAGCGCCCGGTCGATGACCTTATCGAGCCGCGGTGGCTCAGTGTCGTCGATGCCGACGTGCGCGAACGCTTTTCGCTGCCGTTCGATCTCGCCGCACTGGCGTCGACCGCCGGCGTTCATCCGACTCACCTGTGCCGGTCGTTCCGGCGTTTTCGCGGGCGTACGATCTCGGATGCAATGATCGGAGCGCGCGTGCAGCATGTC
Source organism: Vulcanimicrobiota bacterium (assembly GCA_019232905.1). GTDB lineage: Bacteria > Vulcanimicrobiota > Vulcanimicrobiia > Vulcanimicrobiales > Vulcanimicrobiaceae > JAMXLG01. The sequence goes on along the minus strand of JAFANA010000089.1, from coordinate 12,932 downwards.
GCGCGACGCCTTAGCGAATCAGACGATTCGCTCGTTACGATCGCGGCCGAGGCGGGCTTCTCCGACCAGAGTCACATGACGCGCGTCTTCAAACGCGTGACCGGTGCGCCGCCTGGCGAATACCGCTCCGCGGTCGTCGGGCGCTAGCTGTTCGCGACCTTACCAACAGCGGTAAACATTTTCGTTTGAGGCGAGCTTGCGCAGTAATCCGTGAGCTTCTGACCGCGCGCGCGAAGGTCGGCGGTGACGAATTTCGTCCTTCCGGATTTCGCCGAGGCATAACCCACATACAGCATCAACAAGTAACCGCGGTCACTAAGGCTCAGATTGAGAAAGTCGCCGCACGTAATAGTGTTCAGGTCGAACTGCTTCGGTGTGCTCAACTGTGAGAGCGCTTGCGGAGACGGCGTTTGCTGCGAGAGCACAACGGAAACGCTCGAAAAGAGCAATGCGACCGCAAGCGCCGCAATCATTGGTACTTTCATAGGCCAATGATAGGCTTGCAAAACTCCACATGCTATCCCATTTGCGCATCAGAGCGAAGCGCGGAATTGCACTTTACGGCATTCCCAATAAACGTAAGTCGTGCGTTATAATCGGTCCTTAACCTTATGCCGAGGCCCATCTGCATTGGATTGGAGACTGTTATGAGGGGATCTACAACAGCGATGAGCTCGTCCTTCAATGCCAACACGTCTGCATTTTGGGAGCGCCTGTGGAGCACGAGCGGCATACAATTCGTTGCCTTAGTCATCGTCGCGTATCTCGTTTATGGGTATCAGCCGCCGGTGAGTGCGTCGTCGGATGAACTCACGGCGTTTTACCAGAGCCATCACACGCGAATTTTGATTGCCGCGGTTGTAGCGGGGCTAGCGGTTCTGTATCTGATGTGGTTCGCCGTTGCAATTCGAGTCGTACTTGCGAATGCCGGCGAAGACGGCTGGGGTGCAGCGGCAATCGGAGCGAGCGCAGCCGTGGGCGCGCTTTTCCTCTTGTTCGTCGCAGCGAATGCAGCGGCTGCGTACGCGATCGGCGGGTCGGGAAATCAAGCGCTCCTTCCGGGACTGAACGGTATGGCATGGGCGGGGTTCGTCATGAGTTCGTTCGTGCGCGCGATGTTGATCATGTCGGCGGCGTTTGGATTTTGGCGAGCGGGCTTGATTTCGAGCAGACTGTTCGCCGTTGGAGTTGCAGCCGTCGTGCTGGTCGTTCTGGGCGGCACGACGTGGGCTATCGGCGGGTTTTGGTCGCCGGACGGTGCGTACTCACGCGTTATCTCGCCGCTTGTCGGTCTGCTCTGGGCCCTGGTCATCAGTTGGGTTCTCATGACGCGAACGTCCACTGCGCGGTCGGGATGGTGAGCAAATATGTCGACGTCAACGCGGGGACTGTCGTCGATCGCACGCGGACTGGTCCAAGGGAGCGCGCTTCAAGGTACGCTGATCACCTTGGGTCTCGTTCTCGCCGCGTTCATCGATCGCGCGACCGCGACGGCGACCGGGTTGGTGCAACCGTGGATTCAGGGAGATTTTGCTCTATCCGGCGATGAGGCACCCGCGATTCAATTCAGTTACTACGGCGGTCTGTATTTCGGAATTCTCCTCGGACCGTGGTTGTTGGCTCGCTTCGGTCGACCGCGCTATTTGGCATTGTCCGTCGCCATTTTCGGCATCAGTACGCTCTTTTGTGCCATCAGCAGTTCAATGCCCGAATTAGCAGTGTACCGCGTCATCCAAGGTATGGCCGAAGGCGGTTTCTTTCTCGGCAGTTTGGTTACGTTGTTCACCAACGTTCCGATGAGCATCGTCCCTCTGGTCATTCTCGTGTATGCGGCTGTATCGCAATGCGGAAGCGCGCTTGCGCCTTTGCTCGCGGGGGCGGTCATCGAGAATCATTCCTGGCGCTTGCTGTACCTTGCATTGGCGATTGCGGCACTGATTGCAGCCGGAATGATCACGCTTTCCGTTGGAGAGACGCCTCTCGATGTGAAGCTCCGAGAAGGCTTGCGCAAGAAGTCAATCGACCGGATCGGCGTATTTCTACTCGCCGTTTGCATCAGTGCCTACTGTTATCTCGCGGCGTTTGGAGAGTTGCACGATTGGCTCGGCAATCAAGATGTGGCTATGGTTTGCGTTGTGTTCAGCCTTGCCGTCGTCGCCTTTGTTCTCTGGGAGCGGTTCGGCACGCGCGTTCCCATCGTACCGATCGACATCCTTACGCACAGGAACGCGTTGCTCGGCACGGCGTTGGCACTCGCGATCGGGTTCCCGTTGTTCGGGATTTCGCTGCACGTCAGCTACATGCGAGAAGTGCTCAATTTTCCGCTGCAAACTGCGGGCGCGACAATTGCTTTACGAGCGGTCGCGCTCATCGTGTCAGCACCGCTTGGAAGCGCACTTACCCTAAAAGGCGTCGACTCGCGGTTGATCATTGCGTCGGGCTTCGCCCTTAGCACGCTGGCGTTCGTGTGGGAAGCTGCCGGAATAACGAGCGGTTCCGATTTCCGTACGTTCGTCGGGCCGGAACTCCTGATCGGGGTCGGGTTTGGACTCACGTACGGCCCGCTGCTCGTGACGGTGCTTAGCAATCTGCCCTTCGCGCAACTACCGTACGCCATTGCGGGTATGAATTTGTCGTACGTTGCGGCCGGTTCATTCGCAAACTCTTGGCTCGTCACCGTATTCGACCATCGCAACGCTCAGCACTTGTCGGATCTCGCCGCCACGACCACGTTGGCGAACGCGGCGGTATCCGCTGCCGCACAGTCACATGGTTCGACGGGCGTTGCGCAGCTGGCCTCGGTTGTGGGTCAGCAGTCCGCCGTTCTTGCGTTTGCCGACGCGGCGCTTTGTGCCGGCGCCGTCGTTGCTATTGCCGTACCATTTTCGCTGTTCTTGAAGCGCGCGCAGCCGATCGCACCTCACTAAAGTCCCCGCGGAGGCGTTACAATGAACCGCCGTTATTTTGTAAGCGCAACGAGCATGGCCGCGGTCTCGGCAGGCGTGTTCGGCTGCGCGCGATCCACGACATCCCAACCTTCGGAAAGGAACACTTCGATGACGCAAGTTCAGGAACCAATGACGGCCGGCGCCGTGCGTCCATTCCGGATCGAAACCGCGCAATCGGAGCTCGACGATTTGCAGCGACGTATTAAAGCGACGCGGTGGCCGGCACGGGAAATCGTTTCGGACGATACGCAGGGCGTACAGCTTGCTACGATGCGAGCAGTCATGACCTATTGGGCGAACGGCTACGATTGGCGCAAAGCCGAGACGAAGCTCAATGCGTTCCCGCAATTCACGACCGAGATTGACGGGCAGACCATTCACTTCATTCACGTGCGATCGAAACATCAGAATGCATTGCCGATCATCATAACCCATGGCTGGCCGGGGTCTTTCATCGAGCAAACGAAGGTCATCGGGCCATTGACGGATCCCACCGCGCACGGTGCGAGCGCGTCCGACGCCTTCGACGTCGTCATTCCGTCGATTCCCGGCTATGGATATTCGCCCGAACCAAAAACGCTCGGGTGGGACCCCATTCGGATCGCGCGCGCGTGGGATGTTTTGATGAAGCGTCTGGGATATAACAAGTACGTAGCGCAGGGCGGCGATTGGGGCGCAAACGTAACGCAAGAGCTCGCGTTGCTCTTTCCGTCAGACGTGCTCGCCATTCACAGCAACATGCCCGGCACCGTTCCGGCGGACGTTTTAGCGGCCGCCTCATCCGGTGGGGCTGCGCCATCCGGCCTTTCCGATGAAGAACAGCACGCGTTCGCGCAACTGAAAGACTTCTATGGCAAACATCTCGGCTATTCCGTTGAAATGTCGAACCGGCCGCAAACGCTTTATGGGCTCTCGGATTCGCCGGTTGCGCTCGCCGGGTGGATGCTCGATCACGACAAGGACAGTTACGAACTCATCGCAGCGGAGTTCGCCGGACATCCCGGCGGTTTGACGCGCGATGACGTACTCGACAACATCACCATGTACTGGTTGACGAACACCGGCGTTCCGTCAGCGCGCCTCTACTGGGAAAATAAACTCGGCTTCTTCGATATTAAAGGCGTGCAGATTCCGGTGGGCGTGAGCGCGTTTCCTCACGAGATTTACACGGCGCCGCGAAGCTGGGCAGAGAAAGCCTATCCAAAGCTCGTGTACTATAAGAAGCACGACGTGGGCGGTCACTTTGCCGCGTGGGAACAGCCGCAGCTCTTTTCCGAAGACGTTCGCGCGACGTTCCGGGACACTAGGAAGAGCACGTAGTATCGCGCTACGGACTAAAATAGCCGCGGAGACGAATCACACCGTGCCCGCGTAGGCCAATGTAGAGATCGGTATTGTTGCTGCCCGGCACCACGGTCGGATCGTAGAATGCGGCCACTGGGCGCGCGAGAGGAGAGGCTCCCGGAAGAATCGCCCAGTCTGCGCCGGCGTCGGATGTGAACGCCACGCCGGCGCTCAGAACGGCGAATCGCAGCCACGGTTTTCCGGGCACGAACACAACGTCGTTCAGCGCACATTCGTATCGATAGTCGTAACCGCCAAGATTTACGCCCTGCACCGGCGCGCCCGGAGCACCCAGGCCACACGCGAGACGGTACCGCCCGCCCGCGGCAGCGAGTTTGGTGAGCGCAGTGTCGACGTTCCAAACCGGCTGTCTTGCGAGTAAGTTCGACGTGAACTTTATCGAGTCATCAGCGAGCGAATTTGGATCGCCGATGTCGAGCGCATAGGCGTAATTTGCGTCGTATGGATCGACGGCGAAACTAGCGACGCGCGACAGACCATTCATCACTTGTCGCCACATGCTGTTCAAACGGTTGGGCGGGAGCCTGATTCCGCTGACGTGTCCTTGCCAAAGATTTCCGTTTGCATCGAGTACGAGAACGTACGGATCGACATGCCCGTTCGTAACACGCAGGTCGACCGCGCAGGTGGGGAATGCGGTTCCGAAGATCGTCCAGGCGTTGGGATTGTCCGTGACGTTGCGCATAATTTGCGAAGGACACCCGCCAACCGTGCGGATCGCAAAGTAGTCGGCGGGTACGACAGGTCGTTGCAAGGGTGGCGTTAACAACTGGGTCGAGGCCCCTGGGGCGCAGCTTGTCGGCTGCGCGGTAGGCGCCGCTGTAGGCGGCGGAGTGGGTGTGCAGGGACTCATTGTGAAGGAAGTATTCGGGTTGACCGGCGGCGTGCCGTTCGCCGAGTGCGAGACGTACATGATATTGGTTCGCGAACTAGCGAATTGTCCGGGTGCAGCGGGATCGATAAACGCAAAGCCGCTCTCACCGATGTTGTTTCCGACATCGCCCCACGCGGTGGCGCCGGCGCCCGAGACCGTGGAAACAAGATTGCCATTGTCGTCGGAAGCCGCGTAGACGGTTGCGCACGGTTCCGACGGCGCACCGCACGGCGAGGACGCGCTCGATATTCCCGCGAGCGCGAACGTACCGTAGGCGTGCAGCCCGTGCATTGCGCGAACGAATCCGCTGCTTGCGATGTTGCAACCGCTAACTGCGGCGGGATTTGTGAAGACACCACCGTCGGAAGCGACATAGATCTGGCACGTCGGGGAAGTGCCTGATGTAACGATGCCGATTCCATGGATGTCGACGTGAATTCCATTGAGCAGATTCCAACCATCAGCCGCGGAACTCGTTGGAGCTTGGTATTCGAACAACTGATACGCGTTGCTCGCCAACACCGTGTAGCTATTGCCGGGACCGCTCGAATTTGCCGGTTGCGGAGACGGTTTTACGGCGACAACGAATGGAATGCCGCAGCAATGGCCAGGAGGGAACGTGGCCGAACTTTGCGGCGCGAGCGGTGCGAATCCGGATGTACCCGCTGCGGTGCTTCCGATACCGACCTGGTAAAAAGCTGTCGGCGTCGGACTGGGGGTCGGCCCACTTGGTTGAGGTGGAATTGGAGTTGGGAGCGGAGCGGGTATGCCGACAATGGCAAGAAATTGAAATCCGCCCGGATTGTCCGGAACCGCAGCGAGTCCATAACATCCTGCGGGCAACTGCGCGGAGCTTGGATCCCAGGTCGTCCCGCCGTCCGGAGAACGCAGCACCGTTGTCCCCGTACACGCGAACAGCGCGTTACCGCTCACTGCGATGTCATCGAAACTTGTGATGCCATCGGGAGTTACGCTATTCCACGTTTGTAAGTTCGGATCCGTACTTACGAGGATTCCGCAACTGTACGTTGCAGCGAAGGCCGCCGATGTTCCGAAGATCACGTGTTGATATTCCGGAACGCAGTTCGGAATCGTCACATGCTGCCATGTCTGCGCGGCGTCGATCGAAACGTAAAGGCCCGCATGGCCGCCCCAGCCGGTCGACGATGTGCCTGGGCCGAGATCGTCGGAGCTCGTGGCATAAAGCAGACGCTTAGGATTGTTGGGATCGACCGCAAGTCCGTTGTTGATGGTCGCGCCCCACTCGAGGCCGACGGAGGAGAAGGCCCAGGTCTTTGCTCCATCGCTGCTCTTCCAGACGCCGGAGGTCTCGCCGCCCGCATACACGATGTTTGTGTTTGTCGGGTCGACGGCGATCGCGTCGATCTGACCGCCCGGATCGACGTTTCCACCCGGCTGTCCGAAGGGAGCGTCGGGAGAGATGTCGAGAACGCCGATCGTCGGTAACGGCGGCGGCGGCAACGCGCAGACCTCCGTTAGCCGCCGCCGGTCGGCGGTGAGTTCTTCTTGCAACGCAACGATCGTGGCTTGGAATCCGGCTATTTGCCCCGCTGAGCAGGTACCGAGATGGTTTTCACAATTACTTTGTTGCTGCACTTCGTTTGCGAGCCGAGTCTGGTCGTTGGAAATCTCGCTTTTTAAGCTCTGACAGGCGGTGGAAGGCGCCGATTTTCCAGGCCCCGGCATCATCGCGAGTCCCACACAGACTGCCCCAACGATTTTGAATATCCAACCCGAAATTTCGGCCTGATGTCGCATCGCGCATCTCCTTTCGAAGAATAGCGCGCAACTTACTCAGAATTATCTCGCTCGTAGCGGCACGTGTAAAGCGTCACGAACCGTCCTCGGAGAAACGAGCGATCGTTTCATTCAGCCCCGTCGACATCGCGCGCAGGCCCGCGACCAGAGCAACGAGTTCCGCTGCTTCGTTCGTTACCGCATTCCCTGAAGAGACGAGGGCGGCGACGCGCTCGCGGGTATTCGATGTCGCGGAAGCACCTTCGGAACTGGCCTGACTCAACTGCACGGCCAGAGCATTTAACGTCTCGGCGACAGCACGATTTTGCGAGGCTTGTTCACGGATCCCGGTCGTCGCGCGCAGCAGCGCCTGCGTCGTCTGTTTTTGTTCGTCGGTCGTCTGTGCGATCGCCTCGAGCTGCAGCGTTGCTTCAGCGATGGTCGTTTGAATTGCTCCGAGCGCATCTTGCGCGCTAGTTGAGCGTTCGCGCGCCACGCGGGCGACTTCATTTCCGTTTTCCGTCGATGCGACGGCGGAGCGAGTCAGCGTTTGCACCCGCTGGATAAGCGCGGCGATTTCGCCGTTGGCGAGCGCGGAGCGCGATGCTAAGTCACGGATCTCCGCGGCTACGACTGCGAAGCCTTTTCCGTGTTCGCCGGCACGTGCCGCCTCGATTGCGGCATTGAGCGCAAGTAAGTTCGTACGGTCCGCAATTTCATCGATCGTCTCACTGATCGCCCCGATTTTTACCGAGGCCTCGCGTAAAGAGTGGATGTCGTCTTGTGTCTTCGACAGCGCAAGCGCTGCCGAGTCGCCCGACGACGTCGCATCCCGCAATGCTTTCACCGCTTCGGCCGCGACGGTTTGAGATTGCTTTGCTACGGCCCGCACGGTTTGCGCGATCGCACTGTTGGCCTCCACCGAAGCCGCCAGTTCTTCCAGCGCTGCCGCCGTATGCTGAACCGTTTCCTCGAGGCTATCCGCCGACTGTAACATACTGTTCACGGAACCGGCGACTTCGACGCTCGCCGAACCGGTATCGGCACTGGCGCGCTCGAGCTGTTCGACGCTGGCCGAAGCTTCCGCGAGATCCATTGAGATCGCCTTCGCCACGGCGCGTAAGCGTTCGACGTTGACGTCGACATTCGCCGACCCTTCGTCGACTACGGCTGCGGCGTTTTTTGCATCGGAAAGTACTCTTTGAATGTTGCCGAGCAGTTCCGCTTGTCGTTGCGCGTGTTCCATTTCCGCGCGCAGCGCACGATCGGCGTTTTCGGCTTCGCGCTGCGCTCGCGCCTGACGAGCCGCTAACCATCTACCGACCAACACGAGAATAGCGGCGGCAAAGCCCGTGCATGCGGCTGCGGCGCCGTACGTTTCGATCGTCCAAAGGCGATACGCCGCGAGATTCGCCGCCAGTGACTCGTCGACTTCGCGCTGCAGCGTTGCCGCGAATTGAAGCTCCTTGGTAAATGCTGCGTCCGAAGCCTGTACCAGGTTTTCGCTTCCAACCGGTACGGGTTCGCGCGCAATGTTTCCAACAAGTTCGCGCACTTTGCCGGAGCTCGCGTACGTCAGCGCCGCGGGGCCGCTTAACGTGGCATTCCACGCCGGTCGGAACGAAATTGCCGACGTGACGTCATTCTGAAGCGATGCATCGGCCATCGCGGCCTCTCCGGTGAGACTTGCGACCAGGTAGCGGTTCTGAATAGAGAAGCGACGACTCTGTACCGCTGCCGCGGATAGTTCCGTCGCGTGTGCGAGCCGTTCCAGAGCAGCAGGTAATTGTACGTCGAGTGCGTCGGTGAGATTCGCAATGCCGGAATCGGGATCGTAGCCGAGTCCCGAATGGTCGTTCAAGGCATAAAGAATCGAAGACGCCGCTTCCATCACGGGCGCGACCTCGTCCGCATTTGGCGTCGTGGAACGCTCGAGCCGCTGCCAGCGTTTGCGTGCAGCCGCAAGTTGATCGCCGCCCGCGGTGGAGTAACCGCCGTCGTAAGAACCCAGGGTGTCGATCGTTTTGTCGACTTCGGTTTCATTTTTAGCTGCGGTGTACCGGTGTAACTCGTCGAGCAGATTGTACGTCAGTCCGATGTAACGTAACGCCGCGCGCTCGGTCTGCGTACTTTGTACGGAAGCGCCGATATCGCGGACCTTTACGACAGTCGTCAGGACGATCGGAACTACGAGCGCAAGTGCAACGAGCCCCACTGTAAAAAGAGCAGTGAGTCTATTGACGGTTTGTCCCTTTTCGAGCGATGCCCGCGCCCTCGAGCCGGGACGCGTAAATGAGCGGACCAGCACCTCATCCTAGGTCGGCCTATCCGCAGACGAAATTTACCGGCACAATGTGACAAACGTAAAGATTTCAAATCAAAAGGCGCGAACGTGCACGTCCTTGTACACGACGCACTTGTGGCGTTCGCCTTCGCATTTGCACCGCAGCAGCGAGCGTAAGCGGCGTTGCATCCCCGTGACTTTCGGACTACGTCATCCAGCTCTGCGACGCGCCCGGCTACAGCAGCATGAGCGTTTTCCGACCCTTGCGTTCCGTTTGCATGAAGTACCATCGCAAGGTCGTCGATCGACACGCCGCAGGATCGATAGAACGTCACGAGCGCGAGTTGGTCGATATCGCTCGACGTATACTGACGTATGCCGTTGACCCTCGAGGGCGCGGTCAACAGCCCGCGCCGCTCGTAGTAGCGGACCGCGGATGCGGACACGCCTGCGGCTCGCGCTACCTCGTTGATTTTCATGGCGGATCCCCTTGACTTAAACCCGGCTTTAACATTTGGACGGTCTTTGAAAAAGATATCGTCGAACCGTGTAGCCTGAACGCGTTTATGCCGTTCTACTGAGTGGACGGTATCTGCGTGTGGGACATCGCTGCGATCACATCTCTATGTCACAAGCGGCGCCGGCGTAGCACGGATCGACGGCGTGGAGCGGCGGATCAGCGCGGGCGATTTCTTGGTGATTCCAAAGCAAGCGGTGTACGTCGAGGACAACTCGTAGAGAGGCCGATGGCCTCGACGTTTTCAGTGACGGTTCTCGGTAGCGGGGGGCCGTTTGCGGATAAGCACCGGGTCTCAAGTGGCTACCTGCTCTCAATTCGTGGGAAACCGCGCATGCTGGTAGATTGCGGCGGTGGAACGTTCGAGCGAATTGGGCAGGCGGGCTTGGATCTTTCCGGCCTCGAGCAAGTTCTACTCACGCATCTGCACATCGATCACACGAGCGACTTACCCGCCGTGATCATGCATCTGTACATGAGCGATCGGGGAAGAGCGCTGACCGTCACTGGACCCCGTGGCCGCCCGGGTAACACCGATGCCCCGGAAAACGCAGCGCCGCAGCTGGGCGTGTCGGAGTTTGTACGCTTACTTTTCGGCGTCGAAGGCGCATGGCGCTATATGAACACATTTGACGGCTTTGCAATCAATGCGACGGATGTTGCAAGCGTAGCATCCGGCGCGGTCGTGCAAAGCGTTCACGTGGATCCGGCGCTTATTGCTGAGGGAATATCAATCGACGCCTGCGGCGTACCACATGGAATGATGCCGACGCTCGCGTTTCGGATTAACTATCGCGGTCGCTCCGTCGTTTTCTCCGGCGACACCTCAGGGGCCACGCCTGCGCTCCTTGCACTAGCTAGTCAATGCTCGATGCTCGTTCACGATTTCGCTTTGCCCGAGCGCGAAGTACCGAGCGGAAAACTTCATGCTAAGCCTTCCGTAGTCGGCTGGATCGCAAACGAGAGCGGGACGAAATCACTCCTTCTCTCTCACTTCATGCCGGCCATCGAACCCGAACTTGATACCGCAGTCGATATCGTGCGACGAGCGTACACCGGAAAAATCGAATTGGCCGAAGACTTGTCCACCTACGAAGTCGGGTAGCTCATGACGATTGCATTTCCCGTTTGCTGCTCTTCAATATGAGGTGAACGGGCCGTCCATCGTCAACGCCGTCGAGGCGCACCGTTGTCTGAGATGCTAATCGCCACGTGCCGTTTACGTTTCGCCAGACGTCGTGGTTTATGTAAACTTCGCTAAAGTCGTGCCGATGAGAGTTCGGCGGCGTGTAAGCTCCGTCGAGACTCATTCTTGCGACGGTGTGCATTTCACCATCGTGAGGACTCTCGCACTGAACCGTGGATCGCAAGTTTAGGTGTTCGGCTATGCTGAAGAAACGTAGCTGATTTTCAGCTGCCTGAGCTGCGTTGCGACGCGTACCGTCAGGATCGGTATCGATGAAATCCGATGTCTCGATCACCGCAAGCGCGCGTTCATCGCGCCGGCTAAACGCGGCATCATATCTCGCATACTGCGAAAGCACAGTCTCCAAACAATCGTGCAACATTTGTGTTCACCGGTTCCGCGCAGCCGAGTCAGGAAACGCCAGACTGTATGCGATTAGCGATAGGCGTGGCGAATCGTCACCCTTCGCGCACTGGAGTGTTATACTTGTTTCCCTCCCGGAAAAGTCCGTGCACGCAGCGGGGCTGTTATGCCGCGTCATTGTTTCGAAAGAATGCTTGTTGCCATCGCAATTGGGTTTTCAATTTCGTCGTGCGGTGGTCACAGCTTGCCGCCGCAACCTCCCAGCGAGTTCGGGACAGAACAGTCGACGTCACGATCGCTCACTACGACGGGGAAGCCTGTACGATACATCGTCATCGACATGGGCACGTTCGGCGGCCCGGTTAGTTCGATCAATTTTCCCGTCTTTGGGTTTAACTTAAATCAGCGCGGTGACGCCATAGGATGGTCGGCATTTTCGACTCCGACATCATCTACAAGTAGCCCGTTCGTATGCGGAGGCTTAGACGGTGTCGTGCCGTTTATTACGCATGCGTTCGAATGGACCGGTACAGTTCATGACTTAGGCGCTCTTCCGCCACAACGAGAAAATTGCAGCGAACCGTTTGCGATTAACAATGCGGGAGATGTCGCCGGCGCATCGGAGAACGGCGAGTATGATCCGCTGTTAATCATTAAACAAGCTCGGGCGGTTCTGTGGAAGAATGGCCAGATTATAGATCTCGGGACACTGGGAGGTCTCGAATCTGCGGCGTTCGCGTTAAACGATCGCGGTCAAGTCGCGGGTAACTCTACCAATAACGTCCGCGACGTATACTGTTTTGCCAATAGCGATCAAAACCACGGATTTTTCTGGCAGAACGGACACATGAGAGACCTGGGAACGTTAGGCGGTAACTGCTCCGTCGTCAATGCCATAAATGAACGCGGCGAAGTAGTCGGCGGTTCGACAACCAGCGCAAAGGCGAATCCGATCACCGGTGCGCCGCCGGAACACCCATTTCTCTGGCGCGAGAACGGAGGGATGCAGGATCTCAAGGGGCTGGGAGGCGACGGCAGCGCCGGAGCACTCAACGAACGTGACCAAGTGATTGGCTCGTCCGGTAGCCATGCCGATCCTGGGGCGTGCGATGTTCCTGACCATCCGACGGTCAACTGCCATCCGTTTTTATGGGAACGCGGTCGAATCGTCGATCTCAACACATCTACGATTGGCGGAAAACCGGTATTTTTGTCCGGCATTAACGATGACGGCGAAATCATTGGTAGTGCAGCTTTCCCGCACGCTTCATTTGACGCGTTCATTTGGCGGCAGGGGGTAGCGACTGATCTCGGCCATCTTGACGGCTGCACGAGTTCGGCCCATTCAATGAATTCGCGACGTCAAATTGTCGGTTGGGTCTTCCCGTGCAATGCTCGCGGCGACGTTCTCGGGTTTCTCTGGGAGAAGGGTTCCATGGTCGACTTGAACACGCTGATCTCCCGCGATTCGAATTTGAGGATTGTGCAGGCGGAAGATATTAACGATCGCGGAGAGATCGCTGGAATCGGCGTCCCACGTGGAGTTTCAACATTCGACTACCAAACTCGCGGTCACGGATTTCTCCTCATTCCGTGCGACCGCGATGGCCGACCAATTACAGATGCGAGTATCGTTC
>JAFANA010000048.1 GCA_019232905.1 Vulcanimicrobiota bacterium | reverse complement strand
GAGATGAATACAAGCACGGGCCAGGTGTATGCGACCGATTTGCGCACGCATCAAGCAAGAGAAATCTCGCCCGACTCGGAGACCACCCTCGGAAAAGCAGCCGCGGACCTTCGCTACCGTTTCAACTGGGAAACCCCGATCGCGTTTGAAGGCGACGCGAACCAGAAGCTGCTCTTAGGCGGAAACGTTGTCTTCGGAACGAGGGATGGCGGCGCAAACTGGAGTGTGATGAGTCCGGACCTCACGCGCAACGATCGTTCGAAGCAAGGTCCGTCGGGCGGTCCGATAACGCACGACATGACGGGCGCAGAAACGTACGATACGATTCTCGATATCGCGCCTTCACCGATTCAATCGCTCGACGTCTGGGTTTCGACCGACGACGGACTCGTGCAACTCACGCGCGACGGTGGGCTCACATGGTCGAATATCACGCCTGCAAACGTACCGGAGTGGTCACGGATCGATTGCGTGGAGCCGAGTTACCACCTCGAGGGACGCGCGTACATTGCGCTCGATCGCCACATGAACGGCGATACGCGCCCGTATATCTATCAAACGGACGATTACGGCGCGCACTGGCGCAAGATTTCAAGCGGCATTCCGAACGATCTGTTCGTTCGCGTCATTCGCGAAGACCCGATCAATTCAGTGCTCTTTGCCGGAACACAGCGCGGGGTTTGGTTTTCGACTGACGACGGCAAACATTGGTCGTCGCTTCGCTTGAATATGCCTGCGTCGGCGGTGTACGACATCGCAATCCAACGACGCCGGCACGATCTTATCGTAGCGACGTATGGTCGCGGATTATGGATTCTCGACGATATGCGCCCCGTCGAGGAGCTGCCGTCATCAACGCTTCCCGTCATATACATCCCGCAGCCCGCATATCGCATGTGGCGATGGTCTCCGATTCAAAGTTTCCCCGGCGGAATCCAGAGCAACGTGTTTGCTGGAGAATCTGCACCGTACGGCGCCATTTTGACGTTTCTTGCGCCAAAGGCAGCGCACGCACGAGTCGAAATTCTGAAGTCGGACCGCGTCGTTCGTCACATCGACCTTGGCGTCGTCAATCCCGGATTGCATCGCGTCGTCTGGGATCTCAACGAGGACGGTCCGACGCAATGGCTGGGAACCTATCCGGACAACCGCGGGCCGACCGAAGGCGCGGAATCGTTGCCCGGTGTCTACACGGTGCGGCTCTTCTTAGGGAGTGACAAGCTTGACGGTACGTTCTCGGTGCGCCCCGATCCGCGCGACATTGGAGCGATAGGCAGATATGCAGAGCGTTATTCCACTCTAAACACCCTGTATCGCGACCTCGACGTGGTTGATAAAATACTCAATCGAATCGGTCCTGCCGAAGGAAAACGGCGCGGTTTAACCAGCGATCCGCAATTCTACGAAGGCGTGACCGTTGCGCCGCCGGGTTTGCGCGAAGAAATCCAAGATCTGCTTGGGCGGCTGAGCAGCGCGTATCAGGCGCCGACAGCCGCGCAGTTGCAACAACTCAACTCCATCGATGAACGCGTGAAGGCGCTGCGCTAGTGTGACCGTTGAGGGTCGCCCAGTGTCCGCAGATGGCTCTTGCGGTATCCGTATACGGCGTAGACGGCAATGCCGATGATAAACCAAATGCCGAAACGCCACCACGTAGCTTTTTCGAGACCGGAAATGAGATAAAGACACGAGACCGCCCCGAGAATCGAAAAAACCCAAACGAGCGGGGCGCGGAACGGGCGTTTCGCTTCCGGCTGTGTAATGCGCAGCACGAGCACGCCGGCGCATACGATCGTAAATGCAGCAAGCGTCCCAATGTTCACAAGGGTCAGCAGTTCTGATAGGGGCAAAACCGCCGCGAGGATCGCAACGATGCCACCGGTGAACGCGGTGACGGTCGCGGGAGTGCGAAATTTCGGGTGAATCTTTGCGACTTGTGGAGGCAGTAGGCGGTCGCGCGACATGACGTAGAAGATGCGCACTTGTCCGAGCAGCGACGTCAGCATCACAGTCCCGTTTCCGGCGAGGCCTCCGAGCGCAACGAGCCAATAGAGCGCGCGATTGTGATTGACCGCTCCGAGCGCATCGAGCATTGCTGCGCCGCCGCTCAACCTGGCAAAGGGCATCACCGCGACGGTGCAATACGTGAGCGCGACATATAGCAGCGTGCCGATCGCCAGGGCGAGAATAATCCCAATCGGGACGTTGCGCTCAGGATTGTGCGCTTCTTCGGAGGCGACCGTAACCGTGTCGAAGCCGATATACGCAAAGAATACCAGCGCCGTGCTCGTGAGAATCCCGTGTCCGCCAAACGGCGCGAACGGCTGCAGATTCGAAGGATGCGCGAATCCGACCGTTGCTGCAATGAAAACAAGCATCGTAATGATCTGAAAAACAACGAGCGAAGCGTTCACCCGCGACGACTCTCTGATACCGACGCACAAAAGAATCGTGATACCTGCAACAACGAGCGCCGCTATGACGTCTATTTGCCTGCCGCCGAGATTCGCCGTTTGCGCCCACTGAGGCAGCGTTATTCCGATGTTCGCTAGAAGATGCTGTGCGTAATCAGACCATGACGATGCAGTCGGCGCAAGCGACAGCCCGT
This sequence comes from Vulcanimicrobiota bacterium, assembly GCA_019232905.1. Classification (GTDB taxonomy): domain Bacteria; phylum Vulcanimicrobiota; class Vulcanimicrobiia; order Vulcanimicrobiales; family Vulcanimicrobiaceae; genus JAMXLG01. The sequence continues at coordinate 1,742 of JAFANA010000048.1, read as the reverse complement.
ATTCGAGAATCAAATCCCAGCCGATGACCCAGGCGACAACTTCACCGAGTGTCGCGTAGGCATATGTATACGCGCTGCCCGCAACGGGAACCATCGACGCGAACTCGGCATAGCATAATGCAACGCACAAGCTGACGAGTCCGGAAAGCGTAAACGCCAGAATAACGGCCGGCCCTGCAGCATGCGCGCCTGTCCCAATCGTCGGGAAGATGCCGCCGAGCATCGTGCCGAGGCCGATTGCGGTGAGCGCGGGCCATCCGAGAGCGCGGCGCAGTGTCGGACCGTCCTGTTCGCGTGAAATCCACGCTAAGGGTTGACGGGCGAAAAGACCCTTCAACGGTATTTGACCACGAGCGTTTTGAGTTCGCTCATCTCGTCCATCGCGTAGCGGACGCCTTCACGGCCGAAGCCGCTCTCTTTGATTCCGCCGTACGGAAAATTATCGATGCGCAAGGTGGGGTAATCATTCACGATGACTCCCCCGACCTGCAAACCTTCGAACGCTTTACCGATCGCGCGAACGTCGTTTGTGAACACGCCGGCCTGCAGACCGTAACGCGTTGAGTTGGTTCGATCTATTGCCTCGTCCAGTGAGGAAACACGCGCGATTGTAGCGACGGGGCCGAAGATCTCCTCGCACTCGACCTTCATATCGGCGGTCGTATCGGTCAAGAGCGTCGGCGGAACCAGCGTCCCCTTCCGGGGACCACCGCGCAAGCGCTGCGCGCCGCCCGCAACTGCAGCGGCGATCCACGCTTCGATGCGCTTCGCGCTGACTTCGTCGATGACGGGACCGACGATCGTCGATTCGTCATTCGGATCGCCGGCCGGAAGCCGTTCGATTTCATCCAGCAGCAGGGTGAGAAACGCATCGTATCGTTGCGCGTCGACATAGATTCGCTGCACTTTGATGCAAACTTGACCCGCTTGCGCGAACGCGCCGAGCGCGCAGCGGCGTGCGGCCCAGGCGAGATCGGCGTCATCGCAGACAATAGCCGCGGCGTTTCCGCCGAGTTCGAGTGCAACACGTTTGCGTCCGGCGATCGACTTCAAGTACCAGCCGACGGCGCTCGAACCCGTGAACGAGAGCATCGCGATGCGATCGTCTGTTGCAAGACGTTGCGCGACGTCAACCGGGGCGTGAAGCACCGCTAGCGCGTTTTCGGGCCATCCCGCTTCGCGTACAATGTTTCCCAATTCGTGCGCAGTCAGCGGCGCCTGCGGCGGCGCTTTCAGGACCACCGGGTTGCCGACGGCGATTGCCGGCGCGACTTTATGCGCCACGAGATTGAGCGGAAAGTTGAACGGCGCAATCGCACCGATGACGCCGATCGGCGTGCGTGTTGCGATTGCCGTGTAGCCTTCGCCCGCCGCCGTTACGTCAAGCGGGAGCACCTCGCCCGCGCTTCGTGTGACTTCGTCGGCGGCGAGTGAGAACGTTGAAACGGCGCGATCGACTTCGTTGCGCGCAAAACGCAACGGTTTTCCCGACTCTTCGACCATCAGCCGCGCAAGCGTCTCACGCCGCTCGCCGAGGATGGACGCCGTGTTCCGAAGGACGCGTTGCCGAGCGTGTCGCGGCATCGAAGCAACGACGGGCGCTATAGCAACCGCTCCCGCGATTGCAGACTCCATCGCGGCCTCGTCGGCTTCGGCGACGCTCCCTACCTCGCGGCCGTGCCAGGGGCTTCGAACGATCATCGCTCCAGCATGCGGGCCGGCTGTCGCCTGCGCCTTTGGCG
>JAFANA010000125.1 GCA_019232905.1 Vulcanimicrobiota bacterium | reverse complement strand
CAGGCTATCACTACTTGGAGTTCTATTCGAATCTCTATGAGTCGAATCAATTCTACGCGAATCACGGCTGCGTCGTGCTGTCGATCAACTATCGCAGCGGCATCATGTACGGACACAACTTCCGTCAAGCGAAAAACCAAGGCTATCTCGGAGCATCGGAATATCAAGACGTCGTTGCGGGAGCGCGGATGTTGCAAAAACGCCCCGACGTCGACCCGAACCGGTTAGGAATCTACGGTCTCTCGTACGGCGGGTATCTCACGGCGATGGGGTTAGCGCGGAACTCCGATATTTTCAAAGCGGGCGCTGATATTGCGGGCGTCCACAACTGGGCGACGATCTTTGACGAAGGTAACGGCGGAAAGCCGCTTGGTACACCAGCACAACGCAAAGTTGCCTACGATTCGTCGCCGATCGGATCGCTCACCTCATGGCGTTCGCCGGTCCTCGTTTCGCAAGGGGATGACGACCGCAACGTACCCTTCGCGCAAAGTGTCGATATCGTGACCCGTTTGCGCGACCGCGGCGTTCACGTGGAAACGCTCGTATTTCCCAATGAAACCCATGAAAATCAGGTCTGGAGGGACCTCGTCGCCCGGTACCAGGCGGTGGCGGACTTTCTGGTGCGCGAGTTACATTGACAAAATTCGTAAAAGGGTTCGAGTTTTGTTAAGGGTTGATGGTCCAAAGTGCTCACTGTGCCCAAAAGTGAAATGACAAAGCATAATTTCATGTAATTGTCAGCAACATGCCCTTACGCCGTGACCTACCTTCTCTCAACGCACTCGCGGCTGTAGAAGCCGCTGTCCGGTTCGGCAACTTTTCCCAGGCGGCACGTGAGCTCGACGTGGCCGCCTCTGCGGTGAGCCGTCATATTGCGCAAGTCGAGCAGTGGAGCGGATTACGCCTATTCGAACGGCGTGGCCGCCACGTCTTCGTGACGCCCGAAGGACAGGCGATTGCAGAATCCGTCCGCAACGGATTCGACGACATCGCCCGCACGATCGAACGCCTTCAACGTGAGAGCGCCGGCGCGCTTGTCACGATTGCGTGCAGCTTCGACGTGGGATGCGCGTGGCTGATGCCGCGCTATTCCGACTTGCGCGGGTTTCTCAAAGATACCGACGTGCGCATCGTGACCGCAACGACCTGGACATACGTCGAGTTCGATACGCCGGATATCGATCTCTCAATTCGCTTCGGCGATGGAAAATGGGCGAACTACGAGAGCACGCTCCTCTATCCGGAGCGCGCTTTCCCGGTCGCATCGAAAGCATTCGTCGAGCAGCATCCCGAGCTTCGCAATCTTTCGTCGATCGGACCGCTCTTGACGCATCCGCTGCTCGATCTGGACAACGGCCGCGTACCGGGATTGAATTGGCGCCGGTGGCTCGGAGAGTTCGACGCGACACCGAACCACACGCAGCTTCAGCGGTTTCCGAGTCACGTGATGCTCACGCAATCGATGGAGCGGGGTGAAGGCATCGCGCTTTTCTGGGAAGGCATCCACGACGATCTGCTGGCGACGGGGCGTTTCGTGCGGCTCGGAAAGTTCAGCGTTGCAACGGACAACGGCTATTATTTGGTCGCGCGCGATCTCTCGCGCAAACCGGTCGAATCGCTGGTGTCGTTCTTCCTGAACAATCGCAAGCCGACGGGGTGTCAGAACGACTCCTGGCTAGTCGCGACGTAGCGACGCGTTGTACTTGTAAAACCGCGCTTCGCGCGCCCAACCGTTACGTTCGTACACGCGTTGCGCGGTTGTGTTATCCATGGCAGTCTCGAGAAACATGCCGGAGGCGCCCGACTCACGTGCGTGCGCTACAGCCGTCTCGAGCAGCGCTGACGCAATGCCTGTGGTGCGCGCCCCCGGCAAAACGAAGAGATCTTCGAGGATCAGCGTCGAGGAGAGATGGACGGTGCTGAACGTTTCGAAGAGCTGCGTGAATCCGACGGCGTTACCCGCGTCGTCGAGCGCGAGAAAGACGATGCTCGTGCCGGCCGCCAAGTGGCGGTCCATGAACTCGCGCTCGCCGCGCGCATCGTGCGGTTGTTGGTAAAACTCGCGATAGCCGCGCACTAAGGGGAGCAGGCGATCGAGATCGTCGATCGTCGCTCGGCGAATCACAGCGTTGCACTCGCCGAGCTTGCCCGAACCGACGGCTCGCATCGCACCTCGAAATTCACGGAGCGGGCGATGAAACAGAGCTCGTGCGCGGCGTGATGCAAGCGGTTTGCGGCATCTTCCTGCGAGGCATCGGCCAGCGTGACGACCGGCGAAAGAACGACTTCCGTGAATTGACCGCTGCCGTCGCGATTGAGCACCATCGTACCTGTTGCCGCATCCTCGTACGCGGTGACGACGATGCCGGCATCGGCGCAGAGATGCAAGTACGCAAGCATGTGACAACTCGAAAGCGCTGCAATGAGCAGCTCCTCGGGATTATAGCGCGCGGAATCACCGCGAAACGCGCGGTCCGACGAGCCCGCGATCGCATGTGATTTATTCGCCGCTGAGATTTCATGGTCGCGGCCGTACGCGCGATAACCACTCGTGCCGGATCCTTGATTGCCGGTCCAGCGCATCTCGATCGCAAAGTGGTGTTCGTTCATTCGGTCTCTCCTATCTCAGCAGCGAGCGCCGCGCGGGACGAAGGTGCACGTGCTCGACACTGACGACGCGTCCGGCCAGTGCAGGAACGAATCGTTCGTCGACGATTTGCTCGCAATGCCGGACGTCGCCGGACGTGCGGCACATGGCGCAGGCAACGAACGCATATTCACCTTCGCGTACCGGGAGCCTCGCGAACTCGTTGCGCCGTTGTTCGGTTACGAAGTACGACACACCGCCGGTCACATCGCCGAGACGCGCTAGCGCCTCGCGTTCAAAGGCGGTGACCGTTGCTTCGCTCGCCGGCATTGCGAGCATGACGACGCACAGCCAGAGCACTCGTTGTGTCTCTTCAGCCGATGACCGCGCGGGTCGCGTCATTCCATCTACATCGAAACCGCTCTGTTCGCGAGCAGGCCGCAGAAGCAGCACGTCATCCGAGTCGATTAGGGTGTCGTTTGCGGCATCACGGTGCGTTCGCCACGTATCGGAGTGCATGTAGAACGCTTCGAGTGCCTTTGCGCGGTCCTCGAATTGCGGAAAACCGCGAAACCAGATGAATGCGTCGTCGTCATTTGGATCGCGAAAGTGTCCGACCGGGACCATGCCGCAGGCTTCTTGACCCTCGATGAACCGTTCTTCGAAGAGCGCGATCAGATCGTCACGGCGTCCCTTTTTCATTCGGTATCGCCGCAGTTCGATCGAAGAAAGCATGGTGCCGGCGATCACGAGCGCGTGAACTCCATGATCCAGTTCGTTTCCCACGTCGCGCCGTCGTCGACGGAGAATGCCTGTTCCCAACGGCAACCGGCGTTCCACTCTTGCATCCAGCGATAGCGGCAGACAATAGGCGCGCCGTTGAACTCTTCGTGACTAAAGAAATCGCCGATGCCGCTATCGTCAAACGCGCCGACATTCGGTGTCGTGATCAATCCGCGCTGCGGCGTCGCCCAGTACAGACTCCACAGCCCCGACTCACGATCGTATAAACGCAGCGTCATGCCGTCGAACGGTCCGTCCGGTGACTCGCCGCTCAGTTCATCGATGTTACCTGTGCCGCCCCAAAGCGGCCGAACGACGGCCGAGGTTTCAAATGCGTACCACGCGCTCGACCCGGTGAGCGGATCGCGCCGGCGCCGGTGTTCGACACGCCAGGTGCCGTAAAAGAAATCAAAGTCGCGCTGTCCGTCGCGCGTTTGCGGTTGGATCATCATGGCGTTAGCGTATCCGCCGACGGTGGACCTAGGAAAGGGCCACGAGCCATAAGAACGATGGTACCACTATGGCGCTCATCGTGGTCGACCGGAGTTCCGGTGTGCCGTTGCATCGCCAGGTCGCCTCCAAAATGCGGGAGGCGATTCTGAGCGGGCGCCTTGCGGCGGGCGAGCGCATCGTGTCGAGTCGCGAATTACAATCGGAGCTCGGCGTTTCGCGCAACACGATCGTCGACGCGCTCGGACAACTGCACGCAGAGGGGTATCTCGTGACCGTGCGCGGCGTCGGCACGTTCGTGAGTAACGACGTGGCGCGCACGCAAACGAACGGCCGCGCTTCACGCGCGTTTACGCCGACTCCGGACGCGCAGCGGTATCTCGACGTAGGCGAGTTGGCCCGCAACGGCAATGTTACCCGCGCCTTTCGTCCCTGCGTGCCCGCAATCGATGCATTTCCCTTCGCGGAATTCAAGCGTTCCATGATGCGTGCTGCATCCGACGCCGCGCTGTTCGATTATCCTGACGCGCAAGGCCATGCGCAGTTACGGACGGAGATCGCGCGCCGCGTCGCGCAGACGCGCGGCGCCGATTGTACGCCCGACCAAGTTTTCATTACGAACGGGGCGCAGGCGGCGTTTTCGTTGATCGCCGACGCATTGCTCAAACGCGGTGACGCCGTCGTGATGGAAGACCCGGGATATCCGAACGTCCGTGCCGCCTTTCTCGCTCGCGGCTTTCGTGTCGCGAGCGTCGCAGTTGACGAGCAGGGCATCGACGTTGACGCTTTCGCCCGCCGCACGGCAAAGCTCGCCTACGTAACACCGTCGCATCAGCTTCCGACCGGCGTCGTGCTCTCACTCGAGCGGCGCTTAAAGTTACTCGACTGGGCGGATACGCAAGACGCCTGGATCGTCGAGGATGACTACGACAGCGAATTCCACTACACGAGCCGCGCGCTGCCCTCGCTCTACGCGCTCAGCGAACGCCAGCGCGTCGTCTATGTCGGAACGTTCAGCAAGGTGCTCTCGCCCGCGCTGCGCGTCGGATACGTGATCGTCCCGCCGATTCTGCGCGACGTCTTCGCCGCGTGTCACACGGTAATGGGTGGCGTTCCGAGTCCGTTGCTCCAAGCGGCGCTCGCCGATTTCATGGATCGCGGCCATTTCGCGCGTCACATTCGAAAGATGCGGACGCTCTACGACGAGCGACGCGTCTACGTGCAAGGTTTGCTGCAGAAGACAGGTCTCTTTTCGATTGCAGACTCCGGCACCGGGCTGCACTTTGTCGCCGATCTCCTTGCGCACGTCTCGGATCAGGTGCTCAGCGCAGAGGCGCAAAAGGCGGGCCTCATGGTGCCGGCGCTCTCGAGTTTTTATTTTGAGCGCCCGCCGCGTAACGGATTGATCGTCGGTTATGCCGCGACGCCGCCGGCGCAAGCCCGCAATGCAATTGGAATTCTCGCTGCGGTGACGCGAAAGCTCGCCGCCCTCTAACGGAAGGAGTCACTCCGTGTCCATCCTCACCCGCGACGCCCTCCTGCATTTCGTCCATTTCGTGTGCATCTTTAGCCTCGCGAGTTTGCTGGCATGCGAGGTGGCGCTCTTTGCCCCAACGATTTCGCGGCGAATGCTGAACCGTCTGCGCGTGATCGATCGCTGGTACGGCATCTTCGCTGGCTTGGTGATTATTTCCGGAATCTCGCTCTTGAGCTTTGGATTCAAACCCGCGTCGTTCTTTACGCACAATCCGGTCTTTTGGACGAAGATGACGCTCTTTGTATGCGTCGCCTTGCTGTCGATTCCGATGACCGTGAAACTGATTCGAATACCTGACGGCACCGGGTTGGACGATGCCGTCACATTCGACGCCGGCGAATTCCGCCGTTTGCAGATGTTTCTCTACGCTGAGGTGGCGGTGCTCGTCTTCATTCCACTATGCGCCGCGTTGATGGCGAACGGAATTTAAGCGATCGCGCGCGCAAACGCGTCTTGATCCGTCGCCACGTAGAAACGGTTCTTCGTCTCACTGACTGCGGGCGCCCACGGATCGATCTGCTTGCGGGTGAGCGGATCGTGAATCGTCGGTCCGGCAGCGTCTTTGTAGTTCGAACCGCCGAACGGATCGAAGGACGCACTCTCGCGATGGGCGAGGACGAGGCCGCGAACCGCGGCCGACGCTTCCGCAGCATCGCTGCGAACGGTGTCGCTCAGGCGCGTGTCGTTTGCGATCGTGTTGTACACAGCCATTGCGGGGCGATCGGCGTGCCACGGCATGTCGGGCGTCGCTTCGGGAAACCGAACCATCCCGTCGACCTGCCGCACATCGTCGCGTAGCGCCGCGCGAGCGTCCGGGTCTTTCGCGCTTGAGACGGCATCGTCGTTGAACGATTTGATCGCGCGTTCGGCGGTAGCGAGCTTCGCCGGCGAGAGATCCAGCACGTCGAACGCTGCAGCAGGCGCAAACGGTTCGAATCCAGGCGCGCCGTAACGGGTGTTCATCACCGTATCGACCACCGCACCCGCCATGGCTTTCGCATCGCTCGTGTTGCGTGCGATTGTTTCCGCGACCGTGGTCGGGACACCGGGCGAAACCATCGTTTCGGGGCTTGCAGCCAAGAACCGGACGTTCGCGTGTGAGAGCGCGTCGGCGAATCCGAGCGTTGACATCAAACATTGATTCGCGACCACACCATCCACGTTGCGATTGGCGTCTTCAGGATGCTCCTTTGCATGGATCGCTTCGCCTTTGGCAATCGCATCGGCAATGGATTGCATCGGCATGACGCCGCCATAGGAATCGGCTTCCAATCCGCCGCCGTCGCCTGCACCGTGATCGACGAGATCAATCCACGTTTGCTTCGCGCCGCTCTTTTCCGCGTTGTCGAGCGTCCGCGCAACGAACTGCGCGAGGTTGTCCGGATTCGCCATGTCGGCCGCCGGGCGCGTGTTGGTCTCGTGCTTCGCACCGCCATCGAGCGTGTATGTGTCCGTAACCGTGTCACCCTGAGCTTGTCGAAAGGCGCTCGTCGTATTCTCCACCGTGAACTGTACCGAATCATCTGCACGACTCACATCCCGAGCCTGCGTCAGTACGCTTGTCTGTGATGTGTCGAGATTGTTATCGCCGTCGCGATAGATGCCGAACTCGAGCGTGCGCTCCGCTTTGGGCGCAATTGTAACCTGCACGTCATTCTCCTCAAGGGAAAGCTTTCTGCGGAGGCTACTGCGCAGTAATCAAACCGAAGCAACAGGTGGAAATACGTATTTGGCGTGAGACCCATTTATTTGTGGGAACGGAGGCACGCGCACCACACGGTACGCGCATCCATCTTGAAATGGATTCGGACTACAAATGAGTCGTAGACCTATCGGGTTGGCGCTCGAACTGACGGCAGCCCGAGTGAGAATCCTGCCGTATAATGACGATGCGGCTACATGGAAGAATCGACGAGCCGCCCCGCTTTGGTGTCAAAGTAAGCTGCACGTTATTCTCCTAAAGGAAAGTTTCGTGCGGAGCTGCCGGGCGATTATGAACGGGCGACAACGCGTCGAAACCCGCGGAATGATCTTTTTCCGACGCTGTGCGGCGTCCGAGGGGACGCGCAAGTAGTGCTGCCTGTTCTTCCGACAACGATGCGCCCTCGCGCCGAAGCACGGCGATCTCGTCGACGCTCAACGCGTCGTGCAGCCGATTCATCACGAGGTCGTGTGTAAATTGTTCGCTGTACTCACGCGTATAACCGCTCCGCGCGAGCTGCCCTTCGACGTAGCCCAGGAGCCGAGCCGCACGATGGGCGTCGCGCCGCGCAATTATCGCTGCTAGATGTTGCAACGTGTTCGTCGCTACGCTATGGTCGGCGAACTCGAGGGCGTGGCGTAGGGCACGTGACGCGACGCTTCGTGCTTCCTTCTCTTCCCCGAGGGCGAGAAGATACGCCGCGAGATTAGCCTCCTGGTTCGCTCGCATCCTCATGTTCAGTCGCAACATCGCGCTGTCCAGACTCTCGCGAGCGTGCGCGACGGCGTTTGCCGTTTCCCCCAGAGCGAATTCCGTTTCCGCGAGGTTGACCAGGGTCACGAGCGTTGCGCGGTCATCCCTCTCGCTCCGATTCATCTCGAGAACGCGCAGCAGCAACGAGCGTGATTCTTCGAGTCGATTGGTGAATTGACAGACCAAGGCGATCGCGCCGAGTGCGCGCGCGGTTTCGTCAACGTCGCCGATGGATTCGTCGATTTCGAATGCGCGAGTGAGATCACGCTCGGCGATGCTCAGGTCAGCCAGGCGCATCCGCGCGATGCCGGCATCGCGAAGTGCGCGCGCTAGACC
>JAFANA010000084.1 GCA_019232905.1 Vulcanimicrobiota bacterium | reverse complement strand
GCGCGAGCTTCTGCATCGCTTCGACCGCCATCTCGACGGCCAAGTCGATCCCGCGCTTCACCGCCAGCGGGTTCGCACCGGCCGTGACGTTACGCAGACCTTCGCGGATGATCGCTTGCGCGAGAACCGTCGCGGTGGTCGTGCCGTCGCCGGCGATGTCATTGGTCTTGCTCGCAACTTCTTTAACGAGTTGCGCGCCCATGTTCTCGAACGTGTTGGGCAGTTCGATCTCTTTAGCGATGGTCACGCCGTCGTTGGTGATCGTCGGCGACCCGAACTTCTTGTCGAGGACGACGTTGCGGCCCTTGGGTCCAAGGGTCACTTTCACCGCGTCGGCAAGCATGTTCGCACCACGCTCGAGAGCGCGACGCGCGTTTTCATCAAATACGAGTTGCTTTGCAGCCATGTGTGTTTTCTAGTGCTCCTTAAACGCCGGCCGGAACTTGGTCGACGACCGCGAGAACGTCTTTTTCGGAAACGATGAGGAACTCTTTACCGTCGATTTTGACTTCGGAGCCCGAGTATTTCGAATAGATCACTCGGTCGCCGACCTTGACGGTCATCGGGAGGGTCTTGCCCTCGTCCGTCACGCGGCCGGTGCCGACCGCACGAACAACGCCTTCCTGCGGCTTTTCCTTTGCAGTGTCGGGCAAGAAGATACCGGTGTTGGTCTTCTCGCTCTGCTCGACGTGCTCAATGACCACGCGATCAGCCAAAGGCTTGAGATTCACGTAAACCTCCAAAACGCTATATAAAACTGGAATTCTTAAAGCATTGGCACTCACAGCAGGAGAGTGCCAGCCATGGCATCTTAGCAAACTCGGCCGACGAGTGCAAGAACCAAGCCCGCCTTAAAATAGCGGCAGGGCCCCGGACTTTGCCGGGGCCCTGCATTTGGTTGAACTCGATCGTGCGCCGGAAGTGAATCCGGCGCGGGCTCCTAGCCGACGAGGCTGGCGAACATCGTAGCACCGGCAAAGAAGGCAATCACCATGGCCGCGCAGGCCGCCCAAATGAATAGGCGCGCGATCACGTTGTCTACAGCCACAGCAACCAGCGACAAACCCGTCGCAATTGCAATAATGGCTCCATCAAGAACTACTTGGTCTGCTCCGCGGTGGAGTTGCGACCAAAGTATAAAAGCAGTTCCGATTCCGACCACGAGCCCCAAGAGCGCGCTGGCACTCCAGATAACGAGCTCGGCCGGTTCGCGAACCGGGCGACTTCCCATCATGGCAAGAAATGTACTCCGAGCAACTGACAAATTGCTTAGAACACTGTAAAAGCTTTGTAGCTGAGCGCTACAACATCTCGCATACCCGAACCGCTGCGCTGCCAAACAATGGCTCGACTGGTATTACGAGTGCCTGTCTGTTCTAAGGTGTAGGCGAGCAACCGCTCACATCGCAATGCGACTGTTTTAGGATCGCGTCAAAATCTTGCGGCGAAAAAATGAGGAGCGCGTTGCCGAAGCCGCTGTAGCCCAGCAGTGCGCCGCGCCACATCGCGACGTCTCCAGTATTCGGCAAATGTAAAGCGGAAATGAAGTCACGTTCATACGTACCGCCATACACATTCGCGATCGCGTCGCGGAACAAATTAACGTTTTGCGCCGGTGGCGTGGCAAGATTTAGAAATACGAGGACTTCGTATTTTATCGTACCGTCAAGATTTAGTTTGGCGTGGAATTCCGTGTCGTATCCGTCGACCTTGAGTTTTCCGAGGTATTCGTACCCGGGCCCCTTCGGCGAACTGTCGTGTGCGCGTTCGAACTGCGTGAACTCGCGATTGTCTTTTCCCCACGTGAAGATTTGCGTCTCCGTCTGACCCGGAATCGCGAGGGCCGGGGTAGCGGTACATGCCGCAAGCAGCACCGCACACGCGACGCGCTTCATGATTTACATTCTAGGTTATTCTCGCCGCGTTTCGAGGAAGTTTGCCAAATTTATTCGGCAGAGCAAGTCGTTTGCGTCGTCGAAAGCACCGGCCCATGACGGAAAAACGGAATTGGAACGCCATCGTCCGGCAGGCGTTCGCTGCAGGGATTGTGGCAGGCGTGCTCATCCAGGCGTATCTCATCCTGACCCAGATCGTCCCGGCGCACGGGAGTATCCTCGGAGCATGGCAATGGATTGCCTCCGCGGCAATCGGCGATGAAGCCTTGAGAAATCCCGCCTACGCGTGGCTCGGACTGCTGATCCACTTTATCATCAGCATCGCGTGGGCCGGCGGCTATGCGTATTTGGCGCAGGAGCGTCCCTTCATGAATCGCCGCTGGTACATCTCGGGAATCGTCTACGGGCTTATCGTCTACATCTTCATGGACATCTTGCTGCTCGGCGCACGGAAGTTCATCCCGCCGACCACGCCGTTGCAGCTCCTCAATGTGTTGATTGCGCACTGCGTTTTCTTCGGTCTGCCGCTCGCGTTTGTTGTTTCACGCATGGACGAGCACGCGTGATCGGCGCGATCCACGTTTCACTTTCTGCGTTACGACAGAACGCGCAGGCGCTGCGCGATCTTGTCGCCCCGAGTGCCGCGGCATTTGTCGTCAAAGGCAACGCCTACGGTCACGGCATCATCGAAACCGCTCTCGCCGTCGAACCGTTCGCCAAAAAACTCTGTGTGTATTCGGTCGAAGAAGCCGCGGCGCTGCGCGAAGGTGGCATCACGATCCCGATTTTGATCATGGGACCCGTTCCGCCCGAACACTTCGACGATACGCTCGAGCTTGACGCCGAGATGGCACTCTGGGACATGCATGAATACGTGCATGCGCTCGCGAGCGCAGCGAAAAAAGCACGCCGTCGTATCAAAGTGCACGTCAAGGTCAATACCGGCCTCAACCGCTTGGGACTCGAAACCGACGAACTCGCGGATGCGATCGAGGACTATTGTCACGTGCCGGATATCGAAATCGCCGGCATTTTTTCGCACCTTGCGGCGGCGGAAGAAATCGACTCGCCCTACACGATGCATCAACTCGATCGCTTCAAGAAAGCCTACTCACACGCCGAACCGGTTCTCGCCTCGCAGGGCGCAATTCCGATGCGTCACATCGCTGCATCGGCGGCCGCGATGCTCTGGCCGCAGACACGTCTCGACATGTGCCGCATCGGCATTGCGCTCTACGGGCTGTGGCCGTCACCGCAAACTCGCGAAGCCATGAACGGCGGCAAGCTTCCGCTACAACCGGCATTGTCATACATCACGGAGCTGGTCACGACGCGGCAAATCGCTGCGGGTGAACCGGTCGGCTACGGCACCACGTTTCATGCGCCCCGCGCAATGCGCGTTGGTGTGCTTCCGCTCGGGTACGCCGACGGCATTCCGCGCGCGCTCAGCAACAACGGCAGCGTGCTCATCGACGGCGCGCGCTGCCCGATCATTGGTCGCGTCGCGATGAATATGTGCATCGTCGATCTCACCCATGCGCCGCAAGCAAAGAGCGCATCGCGCGTTACACTCATCGGTCGCGACGGCGAGGAAGAAATCACGGCCGAGGATTGGGGCACATGGAGCAACTCGATCAATTACGAAATTGTGTCGCGCATTCCCGAGTCGCTCCCGCGTGTGTACACCGACGGCTAGAACCACCTCGTTAGCGCGTCGACGAGACCAAACTGCGTACCGTCGCCGACCCACGCGACGTATCCGTCAGGCCGAATCAGCACGGCGGCAGGAGCCGTCACTTCGCCGATCGCTGGAAGCTCCCACGTACCGTCATAGTTCGCGTCGACTAACCGAACGCAATCTACCCGCCGTGCGACGTCGAGGCTGCGCGGCGCACCGAAGTTGAGGAGCAGCGGCCGCGCATCGTGCAGCAAGGCGAAGACGCGCCGCGGTCCGTCGGCGGTTACAACATCAAGATCGGGCATGCGACGTCCGAGCAGCGAGTGTCCCTCGCCGAAGTCGTAACGAATGTCCAAGCCGGACATCATCGCAACGAACCGCTTGCGCGGCTCATCCATGCTTAACAGTTCGGACATTGTGTCGCGCAATGCGTTGACGTGGTCGTCGGCGTGGCGAAGCAGCGCGAGTTGCGCCAACGTGTTTTGCAGTACGCGAGCGGCCACCGGATGGCGCTCGGCGTGATAGGTATCCAGCAGACGTTCCGGCGACGTCTGCTTGACGACTCGAGCCAGCTTCCATCCCAGATTCACCGCGTCTTGAACGCCGGTGTTAAGACCTTGGCCTCCGACGGGATTGTGCACGTGCGCTGCATCACCGGCCAACAGAACGCGGCGGTCGCGGTACGCAGCTGCCTGCCGGGCCGCGTCGGTGAAGCGCGAGATCGAAATCGGACGGTGGACGCCGTAGTCCGTTCCGTAGACCGCAACGAGCGCGTCGCTCAAATCGCGCAGCGTCGGTTCATCGCCGTTTGCGAGTTGCTGTTCCGTCACCATGACGCGTACGTGACCGTCGTCGAGCTTGCTGAACCCATGGATGCCGCGCGCGTCGTGGTGTGCGCCCCACTCAGGCTCGCCGGTTAGCTCGACTTCGGCAATCAGGTGACTGGTCGTCGCATCGAAACCGGAGAAATCAATGCCGGCGGTTTTACGCACTAGGCTTCGTCCGCCGTCGCAGCCTACGAGATACGCCGCGCGCACCGTCTGGCCGTCGGATACGTCGACGTCGACGCCGCTGTCGTCTTGCGCGAAACCCGTTACTTCCCGTCCGCGATAGACGGGCACTGACAACTCATCGACCCAGTGCGCCAAGATGCGTTCGATATGTCTTTGCCAGAGCGCGAGCCCATAGTTATGCCGCGTCGGAAAATCGCTCATATCCAAACGGATCCACGCGAAGCCCGCAATCTGTACCGCCTGACCTTCCGAGAGAAACCGGTCGGCGATCCCGCGCTGATCGAGAACCTCGATCGTGCGCGAATGCAGGCCACCCGAACGCGACCCGACGAGGTCTTGGCTCGCGCGCCGCTCGACCACGGCAACGTCGACGCCTGCCAACGCCAGTTCGCCCGCCAACATGAGACCAGTCGGACCTGCGCCCGCGATTACCACAGCATGCTCGGTCAAAACACCACTCCTTCCGCCATTTCGGCGCTCCGGCTGGCGATTATACGGCGCGCCGGGGGCCTTGCCGCAAGCCCACGGGCACCCGGTATACTAGAAGTGGAAGAGATGATTAGTCCGCAACCGGCCTTTAGCGCGCAAACGGTTGCCGTCGCGGCGGTACCGGCAGTTGCGCCCAGCGCAGCCCCAGTGAAAGACAAGCAACCCGCGCCGGACGCGCAGGTTGCCTCAGCATATCCGACGATCTCTGCGCATCTTCCAATCTCGGCGCGTGCCTCAATCGCGACATTGCAGGTTCTGCTCGACAACGTCGACGTCACGAACGATGCGAGTTACGCGGGCCAATTCGTAACGTACATTCCGCGCAATGGATTGCAAAAAGGTACGCACACGGTATCAATTACCGGCAGCGGAAGCGACGGCAAAAAATTTCAAACGTCGTGGTCATTCGAAACGACGACCGCGCCCGAGCCCGACACCGGCGGAAGCGCCGCGATGAACAATTCGTTTGGACAGGCGATTCCGTCACCGGTTCTTTTGAACGTCGCCGGAAATCAATTCGTCGGCGGCGCGCCGATTAGCGTGCAAATGACCGCACCGCCCGGTGGACAGGCATTTGCGTTCGTCTGCACGTCGGCATTTCAGTTTCCCATGTACGCAGCGCCGTATTCGCAGTTTTATTCTGCATCGATTCCGACGTCGACGGTCGGCGCAGCAATGAATTGTCCCGTTACCGCGATGTACGTTGCGCCCGACGGCACGGTGACGTACGCGCCGTATCCGGTTTTCGTTCAGCTGCTGCCGCCGCGTTCACCCGCGGTTCAATCGACGCCGCAACCGGCGCGCGCGCCGCTACCGCCTCCGGTTCACCGCACGCCTACACCGGTGGCGACGCAGGCGCCCTCGCGGCCGCACGCCCCGATTATCGTTCCGAAAGTTCGCCCGACGCCGGCGCCTCAGTAGTCTAAGTACGTCGCCGCGGCCATTGCGCCGAGCAATTCGCCCGCGTGATGCGCCGCGTCTTTCTTGACGTCGAGGCTTTGCTTGCCCGGCATGCGATTGATCCAAAAGGCGAAGGCAACGTGACGGCCGCTGCGCGTCGTCGTGAACCCGGCAAGGCCTTTGGTCACGAGCCCGCGATCGTTTAAGTAGTCGTTGCTGCCCCACGTTCCGGTTTTCGCGAAGACTTTACCGTCTGCCGGCGAGCCGTTTTGAATGTTGAACAGCGTGCCGTCAACACCGAGAATCGGCAACGCACGATGAAACGACGCATACCACGGCTGTTTGTACACCCACGCGAGATACTGCACCATGAACTGCGGCGTGAAGTAGGCGAAGCCGCCCAGTCCGTCTTGCTCGACGGCATTTGACGTATCGATTCCGGCGCTCGACAAAAGCTTCTGTTCTTGCGCGAATCCGCTCTTGGTCAGATCGGTTTTTGCGTGCGCTTTATAGACCGCCCACGTGTAGGGCATGAGACCCGCATGTAAATTGTGACTCACCTTGAGCGTCACGTACACGTCTTCGCTGAGCGGCGGCGACACATGTTGCGCTATGCGATTCGCATCGGTGTAGGCTGTTGCGTCGGGCACGTGAGCCGGTTGCGCGGGAAGCGATGCAATCGACACGCCGGCGTCTTTGAGCGCGAGCGCGAACGCCGCTTGCGCGAACAACTTCGGCTCGGGTACCGGATAATCGTCAACGATCGATTTACCCGCCGGAATGCTGCCGGTGAGCGTCACGGTGCGCGTTCCGTTGTTGTTAACGTCGCTCGGCGTAAGCGTATACTCGGAGTCCGGCGCGCCGGTTTTCATCTTATTGACGAACGTTACGTACGGCGTTTCCGGTGAAATCGTCATCTGCACCGGGTCGCCCGGATTTGCGCCGGCTTTCCACGTGATGTCGATGACGTTGTCGTTCACAATGATCGGCGAAATGACCGTTCCCGATCCGACTTCGCTACCTTGATCGGGGAACAACGACGTGTCGACGATCACATATCCGTCGATGTGCTTCACGCCCGCGCGCGCGACTTGCTGTGCTAGATCGCGCAGAACGGCGAGCGGATCGCCGGGAACGACGCGCGTCTCGAGCGAGCCCCCGTAAATGTGGTCTTCGTTCTCGAACGCGAGCGTGCCGTCGGGCTTGATACGCTGCGAAAGATTCGGATCGCCGCTCGCGACCAGCACAACATCGCCATGAACGGTTCCTGATGAATCAAGAGGGCCGGTACAATACACAGGAGTCGTCCAGCGAAAATCGGGACCAAGCAGCGCAAGCGAAGTTCCCTCGGTGAGGAGCTTCGTGGTCGACGCGGCTTCCATCAGCGTATGGGGATTGCGCGACCACAGCACGCGGCGGGCGTCGAGGTCATACACCTCGCCCGCAACGATCGAATCGTGGAGCTCGGGGCGCGACGCGATTTGGTCCATTTGGGTTTGCGGTGGACGCGCAAACCCGGGTTGCGCGGACGCGGGTGACATGGTCACCGCGAGAAGCATCAAAACGGCAAACACTCTGTTCACCGTTCCAAGCTTACGTGCGGACGGCTTCGAAGGCCTCCGACAGCTTGATCGTCCCCTTATAAATCGCGCTGCCGACGATGCACGAATCGACCGCAGGCGGCGCCTCGCGCGCCAGCGTCTTGATATCGTCGATGGTCCGCGCGCCGCCGTTTGCGGTGATCTTCACGTCGGCAGCCGCAGCGATGGCGCGGAGCGCATCGATATCGTAGCCTTCACCCATGCCGTCGCGCCGAATCTCCGTAAAGATGACGCGAGTCACTCCCCATTGCGCGACGCGCTTAACGAGGGCGTCGCGATCGACCGGCGTCGACTCGAGCCAGCCGCGCGTCGCAACGTGCGTGCCGCGGGCATCGATTGCGGCGATGACCTTGTCGCCGTACTTTCCGATGACGTTGCGCGCAACGCGTTCGTCTTCAACCAAAACGGTGCCGAGGATAATCTGCGCCGCACCCGCGTCAATGCGCGCGCGTGCCTGATCGGCGTTGCGGATGCCGCCGCCGACTTGGACGGGGATGGAAACCGCGCTGCAGATTTCGCGAATCACCGTCATGTTGTCGCCATAGCCGAACGCCGCGTCGATATCGATGACGTGTAATTTCTGGGCCCCTGCGTCAACGAAGACGCGAGCTTGTGCGACGGGGTCGTCGGAATAGACCGTCGACGTCTTCAGATCGCCGCGTTCCATGCGAATGCACTTTCCGCCGCGAATATCGAGCGCAGGGATGACGATCATGCGCTGCCCACAGTCGCGCCCGAGCGCTGGTCGATCGGCACGAACGGTCCCGGAGGGGGTCCGACATAGGCGGCTTGGGGGCGAATCAAACGATTGTCGTGCAGTTGCTCGAGAACGTGCGCCGCCCATCCGGCGATGCGCCCACACGCGAAAATGCAGGTGTATTCGTCGCCCGGAATGCCGAGATCGGCCATCAACGGCGCGCTGTAGAAGTCGACGTTCGCGTAGATCTTACGATCAGGCTTCTCTTCGGCAAGAATGCGCTGGCTTTGATTCTCGAGTTCGCGCGCGATCGGATACCACTTGGTGTCGCCGCGTTGTTCGGAGAGTCTCTTCGCGATCGCTTCGAGGTGTTTCGCACGCGGGTCGCGCACGCGATATTCGCGGTGCCCCATGCCCATGATGCGATTGCCCTTGGCAAGCTCGTCGCGCACGAATTTCTCCGCTTTCTCGGGCGAACCGATGGCAACGAGATTATTGTACGACGCGCTTGCTGCGCCGCCGTGAAGATCGCCGGTCAGCGTTGCAATAGCGGCAGTCACGGCCGCGTACAAATCGGCGCGCGTGGAGGCGGTAACGCGCGCGGAGAAGGTCGACGCGTTGTACGAGTGATCGGCGAGCAACACGAAGTACGTGTCCATCGCGTCTTCCTCGATTTCCGTCGGAACTTTACCGCTGCGCATGTAGAGGAAATTTGCGGCATGCGAGAGATCGGCGCGCGGTTCGATCGGATCGAGTCCGCGACGAATGCGATCCCATGCGGCGACGATCGTCGTCATCTTCGCAATCAATTCGATTGCGGTATGCACGTCGGAAACGTGCTCGCCCTTGTTGTTCACGGGCGAGAACAATGCCAGTCCACTGACGATCGTGCGCAACACGTCCATCGGCCATGCGGTCTTCGGGACGTTTTGCATCGCCGCAACGAGCGGTTCCGGCAACGATGCGCGCGACGCGAGTTCACGCTTGAGCGATTCCAGTTCGTCGGCGCTCGGGAGGTGGCCGTACAGCAAGAGACTCACGATTTCTTCGAAACACGCGTTGGGCGCGAGATCGTCGATATCGTATCCGCGATAGGTCAGGCGTCCGACCTGGCCTTCGACATTACTAAGATCCGTGGACCCGACGACGACGCCTTCAAGCCCGCGGTCGACAACCAAACCAGTGGTAGACAAGTGTTCCTCCAGCGCAAACCACCCTCGTCGAGGGGGGTATAGAGAGTTTGAGGAGGCGCCTGAACCCGCCTCCCTGCGACATTTAAAGGAGGCTCGTGGAAGCGTTAAATCTGAGGCTTGCGCCACCGCGAAAACCAAGCGACATCCTTGGGGGCGTCGTTTTTATGGCGCGCACCGTAGATAAAATACGCGCGACGCTTCCCGGTGGTGACCCAGGCCCTTATAAGGTCGAGGGGTACAGCATGCGTGTGTTGACCGCGCTCGGCATCGATCTGAACGATTTCATTTCCATCGTCACGCTTGCACAAACCGACGATGACGTCGCGAAGTAGATTCTCAAACACACGACGCAAGAAATGCGCGACAGGGTCAACGCAATCGTGCACTCGGAAACGATTCGCGACCGGATGGACAGCCCGAACTTCTTCGAGCGGAACGCCTGCGCGAAAGGCCTTCCGCTAGACACGCCGATTCTCAAGATGCTCGAGGACGACGATCGCGCTACGTAATGCGCGAAACGCGACACATCGCAACTTCCGTGCGATGAACGAAACCGAGCGCTTCGTATAACCTCAACGCGCGCGTGTTATCGAGATCCATGTGCAGCATCGGTATATCCGCGTTCGCGTACATGCCTTCGGCCAACGCGCGCACGAGCATTCCAGCGTATCCTCGTCCGGCAAAACGCGGATCGGTGCACACGCCGCTGATCTCGCGGTAACCCTTCGGCGCCATTCGCAAGCCGGCCATCGCGACGAGTTCGCCGCCGTCGTGGATGCCGACGTATCGTCCCATCTCGATCGTGCGCGCGCGGAAATACGCGGGATAGACGCGTGACATGAGATCGAGCATCGACGGCACGTCGTTCGCATCTAAATCACGCATCGGTACGTTCGCAGGCACGGGCGCCGGTTTTAGCCCTTCGCAGACCATTTGACGGATGTTCTCGTGCGGTTGCACCTCGAAGCGCGATGCGTCGACCTGCGGCAACGTCCCCACAAAGTACACGAACGGACGATCGCGGAGCGTTTCGTCAAGAAGTTCATCCGTGAGCGTCGTCGAGGCCGCCGGCACGCCGGCAAAGGGTGCCATTTCAAACGGATAAACCTTTAGTTCAGATCCGCCGCCCGCGAACGAAGCGTGGATTCCGGTCAAACCGGACCAAATCGGATTATCGAGTACCGTCGCCATATGTGTCATCCTGAACGCAGGTGCGAAGCACCCCTTCGACTGCGTTCGCTTCGCTCACCCCGCTCAGGAGGACACTAGCCGGGCGGGATCGATCTGTTTGCCGGCGAGCATGACGAGTTGCGGTTGCGACTCGAGGAGGCTGATGTTCTTCGATGGGTCGCCTTTGAACGCGACGACGTCGGCGCGTTTTCCGTTGGCGAGAACGCCGCGATCGTTGACGCCGATAAGTTCTGCAGCCGTCGACGTGGCGGAGCGCATCAAGTCGACCGGGTGCATACCCATGCGCTGAAGCAACGCGAAGTCTTTGTTGTTTTCTTTGTGCGGGAAGACGCCGGCGTCGGTTCCGTACGCGATCGTGACGCTCGATGCGAGGGCACGCTGCATGCCTTCGTTGCGAACCTTCGCTGCGTACTCGGCTTTCTGCACCGATCCCGGCGGAATGTGATTCGGATTGCCGGGCACGAGAATGGAATCGAGCGCCCAGATCGTCGGAACGAGGTTGGTATTGTGCTGTTCCATCTTCTTCAGCGTCGCGTCGCTTACGCCGGTGCAGTGCTCGATGGAATGCACGCCGCCCTCGACGGCGACCGAAATACCCTTATCGCCGTGGCAATGGGCCGCAACTTTGCGGCCGAACTTGGTCGATTCGTCGACGACCGCTTGGATCTCGTCGAGATTCAATTGCGGCACGTCCCACACGTCGCCGTAGCTCAGAACCCCGCCGGTTGCGAGGATCTTCACGACGTCGACGTGACGCTTCACGTGTTCGCGAACTTTTTCTCGGAAACCGTACGGCCCATACGCGACCCCGGATTCGATCATCGCGTCTTCGTGAATCCAGTCGGGGATATCGTTTGTGTCGCCGTGTCCGCCGGTAATCGATAGCGCCGGGCCCGCCGCAAAAATCGACGGCCCGATGACGGTCCCCTCATTAATCGCATCGCGAACGGCAAGATCGACGCCCCAACCGCCGCCGACGTCGCGCAACGTCGTAAATCCGTTGGCGAGCATCGCGTGCGCGTTCTTCAGCCCGTAGATGCCCAGTTCCGCGGGGTTATCGCTCGTTCGACCCGGCATCGCGAGATAGTGCGAGTCGACCGCAAACCCGGCGACGTGCGTGTGACAGTCGATCAGTCCCGGCATGAGCGTCGCGTCGCCGAGATCGATCACGTGCGCATCGCTTCCCGCATCGCCCCCATTCATCGACACGATGTTGCCGCCCGCAATCACGAGCACGCCCGGCGTCTGCATCTTCTTACCGTCGAACAGTCGCGCGGCTTTCAGCACCGTCACGCTGCCGGATGCCGCGCGCGCTCGCCACGGAAGCATCGCGGCAACACCCGCCGCGGCCGCGCCGGTGATAAACGAACGGCGACTTAACGCAATTTTTGTTTGGCGAAAAAGGCGCTCGGAAAATCCACCATGAGGACAGCGACAGTCAAACGCGTCAGGACGATGCATCTTAAAAAACCTCCACAGTTCGCTGCGAAGTTCGCGTCACAACGAGCCGTGTCATCCTGGTGCTAGGCGACGTCGCGGACTTCGGCGCGTGCGAGGGCGTAGCCGACGAGACGATCGATCAACGCTTCGTACGAAATGCCGATTGCAGCGCATGAATCCGGTAACAGGCTCGTCGGCGTCAATCCGGGGAGCGTGTTCACCTCGAGGATCTGCGGGCGGCCTTCTTTGCTGACGATAAAATCCGTACGTGAGTAGTCGCGTAACCCGAGCAGGCGATGCACCGAAAGCGCGAGCATTTGCAAACGCGCGGCTAAATCTTCGTCGATCTTCGCGGGGACGATATGCGAACTTCCGCCTTGTTCGTACTTTGCACTGTATGAGTAGAAGTCTTCAGTCGTCGGCACGATTTCGATCACCGGAAGCGCTTCTTCGCCGAGAATCGGAACCGTGAGCTCGCGGCCGTCGATGAACTCTTCCGCCATGATTTGCGAGTACGTCTTTGCGGCACTGAGCATCGAGTTCGTCCACTGCTCGTGCGTGTTCACGATCGTTACGCCTTGCGACGAGCCTTCGTACCGCGGCTTGATGACGAGCGGGAGATCGAGTGAACCGGGAAGCAGCGGCAGCGTTCCGCCCGAGAGATCGAAGAGATCCCAAGCCGCGGTCGGCAGGCCTTCGGCTGCCAACAACTTCTTGGTCATGTGTTTGTCCATTGCGAGCGCCGATGCTTCGACGCCGCTGCCCTGATATGGGATACCGAGATAATCGAGCAGCGCCTGAATGTGGCCGTCTTCGCCACCCGGTCCGTGCAGCGCGATGAAGACGACGTCCGGGGAGATGTCGCGAACCGCATCGATAAAACGGCGATCGTAGTCGAGCGATTGCGCCTCATAGCCCAGCGACTGCAAAGCACGCATCACGCCCGATCCGGTTTGGATCGAGATCTCGCGTTCCGCGCTGCTTCCGCCCATCGCGACGGCGACTTTGGCTTTTCTCTTTGTCATCTCGCTACGTCTCATCGATAAATACGCCGACCAAATGCACTTCCAACTGCAACTCGACGCCGAATTGCTCGTGCACCGCGCGTCGTACGCGCGCCAAGAGCGTGGCGACGTCGCGCGCGGTTGCACCGCCCACGTTGTTGATGAAGTTGGCGTGCAGGGGCGACACTTCCGCGCCGCCGACCCGCCATCCCTTAGCCCCGGCCGCTTCGATCAGCCGCGCCGCCTTGTCGCCCTCGGGATTGCGAAAACAGGAACCGGCATTCGGCAGCGCGATGGGTTGCGTGCTCTTGCGGCGCACCAAGCGTGCCTGCATCTCGTCGCGCACCGACTTCGGGTCGCCCCGCTCGAACGCGAGCGTCACACGCGAGACGACCGCATCGCGCGCAAGCGTCGTGTGCCGGTAGAAATATTGCACCGTAATTGCATGCGGGTCGGGCTTTCCCGGTGATTGGACCCAGACGCTGCGCACAAAATCGCCCATCTCGCGGTCGGTACCGGCATTCATGCGCAGCGACCCGCCGACCGTCCCGGGAATCCCCGCGAGCGATCCGATGCCGACGGCGCCCAGCGTTGCGGCCTTTGCCGTCACCGCAGCCATACCGGCCGATGCGCCGGCGTCGACGATCACGTCGTCGCCGTCGACACGCGCGTCGATCTCGGCAAACGCACCGCCCAAGCGCACCACGATTCCGCGCATCCCTCCGTCGCCGACGAGCACGTTGCTGCCGCTGCCGATGACGAACCACGGCAGACGGCGTTTGAAGCAAAGACGCATCGCTGCTGCGAGTTCTTCTTCACGCTCCACGACGGCAAACGCATCGGCGGGACCGCCGATTTTCCATGACGTGTACGGCCCAAGCGGCTCGTCGAATCGCACGCGTTCGCCGAAGATTTCACGGAGCACAGCGCGATCGTCGTCGCGCAATAATGATGCAACGGCCTTATCCGTCGTCAAACTCATGCCCGAGCCGGATTCTGCTCCACGCGAGCCGCCAGTCGCGACGCAACGTCCGTGATATTGCCGGCGCCGAGCATCAATACGAGTGCGCCGCGCGGTGCTTCATCGAAGATGCGCTCCGCAAGTTCGTCGACGTGCGATGCGTACGTGACGCGCGCGCCGCCCGAGGTCAGCGGTTCTCCGATTGAACGCTCGCTTACGCCGGGTATCGGCGCTTCCGAGGCGGCGTACACCGGTGCAAGATACACGTGATCGGCTCCGCGGAGCGCGTCGGCAAAATCGCGCGCGAGATACGCCGTGCGCGAGTAGCGATGCGGCTGGAATGCGACAATGACCGGGCCGCGGTGATATTGCCTCGCTGCCGCGATCGTTGCGCGAACGGCCGTCGGGTGATGTGCGTAATCGTCGACGACGATCATCCGCTCGGCACGCGTAAGAATGTCGAAACGCCGCCGAACGCCGCGGAACGCGCGCATGCCCTCGGCGATCTGTGCGAACGGGATCTCCAATGCGCGCGCAAGGGCGATTGCTGCGAGCGCATTCTGCACGTTGATTGCACCCGGCACGGTAAGTTCGATCGTGCCGAGACACACGTCGCCGGCGATCACGTCAAAGGTCATGCCGAGGCCTTCGGAACGAACGTTCGTCGCGCGCACGCTTGCGCGTGGACCGAATCCGAACGTGACTGTCTTCGCCGTACGCGGCCGATCTTCGAGCGAAGCGGCAAGCGGATCGTCAACACCGATGATCGCCGTGCCGTCCGGCGGCAATTTCGAAAGAAACTCTTCGAACGCGCGAACGAGTTGCGGCAATTCGTCGTCGCTCTGCAGATGATCGTTTTCGATATTCGTGACGATCGCAATCGCCGGATCGAGCAGCGCAAACGAACCGTCCGATTCATCGGCTTCGGTGACGAACCACTCCGAACGTCCGTCGTGCGCGTTCGTTCCAAGCACGGCGTCGATGCCGCCGAGCACGAGGCTCGCGTCGATTGTACCAGCGCGCAACGCCGCGTGCACCATGGCCGTCGTGGTCGTCTTTCCGTGCGTCCCGCAGACGGCAATACCGCGGCGCTCGCGAATCAATCGCGCAAGAATTTCGCCGCGGTGAAGAATCGGCAAGCCTGCACGCTGCGCTCCGACATATTCAGGATTGCGCCGGTCGATAGCAGAGCTTACGATGACGGTTTCGGCACCGTCGATGTTCGCGGCATCGTGCCCGATCGTCACGGTCACGCCTTCATCGCGCAAGCGCGCGATCAACGGCGTCTCTTTTACATCGGAACCGGTAACGCGCACGCCGCGCGCGAGCAGTACCCGCGCGATCGCGCTCATCCCGATGCCGCCGACGCCGACGAAGTGAAAGGTGCCCATTACTTGACACTCTTTCGTGACGTTAGTGCATCGACCCGGGCGAGAATTGTCGCAAGGGGATCCATAGCGCGCGCGCGCTCGGCTGCTGCCGTCAACGCGTTGAGCCGGCCGGGCCGCGTGACGTCCGCGAGAACGTTTCGCAGTTTTCCGGCAATGAGTTCGCGATCGTCGACTACGACGGCGGCACCCGCGCGCGCGACCATCTCGGCATTTGCTCGTTGATGGTCGTCTGCCGCATGCGGGTACGGAACGAGGACGGCGGGTTTTCCCGTTGCGGTCAATTCGCCGAGCGTCGATGCACCTGCGCGCGCGAGAACGAGATCGGCAGCAGCATATGCATCGGTCATATCATGAAGATAGGGACGGACGGCCGGCGACGCATGCGTTCCGTTCAGCGCACGGCGCACGCGATCGTATTCTTTTTCACCCGTCACGTGAATGAGTTGCCAACCTTCGGGCAAGCCGTCGGTTTGCACGAGCGACGCAAGCGCGTCATTGATCGAGCGCGCCCCCTGACTTCCACCCATCGCGAGAATCGTGCGGCGCGATACCGACAAACCCAGTCGCGTAACGGCGTCGTCGCGCGATGGCAGCGACCGCAAACCTGCGCGCACCGGAATGCCCGTATGCACGTACTTGCCTTTGAAATGCCGGTCAGCTTCCGGAAACGCGCCCCACACTTCATCGACGATCGACGCTAAGACGCGATTCGTCAATCCCGGATGGGCGTTCGGTTCGAGCAACGCAATCGGATGTTTACGCAAAATCGCAGCAGCAAGTACGACGGGAAAGCACACGTAGCCGCCGGTTGCAATGACGATGTCGGGCTTGACCCGCGCGATCGCGCGCGCGGCTTGCATGATACCAATGAGATTCGAAAATCCGGAACGCAGCATGCGCCCCGACGAACTGCGCGTGAGCGGACCGCTGGCAACGGTGACGAGACGGTATCCCGCTTGCGGCACGATCGTCGCTTCTAAACGATCTTTTGTCCCGATGAACGTAATGTTTGCACCGCGCGCGCGCAACACATCGGCAATCGCGATGGCGGGATACAGATGCCCTCCGGTGCCGCCGCCGGTAAAAACAACGTTCACTGCGCGCGCGAGATGCGCCGGTGGCGGCCGACGTTCATGATGAAGGCAACGGCAACGAGATTGACGATGAGCGAACTGCCGCCGAACGAGATGAACGGCAGCGGTACGCCGGTAACCGGCCAAGACGATGTCACGACGCCGATATTAATGAAGGCCTGGATGGTGATGCACGCCATCGAACCGGTCGCGAGAAAGAATCCCATCCGGTCCGGTGCAGCGATTGCGATCTTCACGGCGCGATACGCCAGTACGAGGAAGAGCACGACGACGGCGATGGTTCCCATTAGTCCGAGTTCTTCACCGATGACCGAGAAGATAAAGTCGGTGTACTGCTCGGGGAGATAGAAGAACTTTGCGCGCGAGGCGCCCAATCCGACGCCCATCAAGCCGCCGCTTCCGAGCGCGAGCAGCGATTGCACGATGTGAAATCCGGTGTTCTGCGGATCGCGCCAGGGATTGATGAACGCAAAGACGCGCGCGCGCTGGTACTGATTCGTGAGAATCGTGACCAACGCCGGCGGTGCGGTCGCGAGCGCGATCGCCGCCAAATGCGGCAGACGTGCACCCGCGGCGAAAAACATCGCGAACGAAATCAGGATGAGCAGACTCGCCGTGCCCATATCGGGCTCTTTCAAGACGAGCACCGCCATCAAGAACACGGGAATGCACAGCGGGAAGAGGCCTTTCGCAACCGACGTAATCCGGTCGCCGCGATTCGCGAGCATCGCTGCCAAATAGATGACGATCGCGAGTTTCGCAAACTCTGACGGTTGGAAGCTGACCGCAGACACGCCGATCCAGCGGCGCGCGCCGTTGACAACCATGCCGACGTGCGGCACCAGCACCGCCAGCAGCGTGAAGATCGAGCCGAGCAAGATGTACGGCGCTGCGCGCCTCAACTTGTGGTAATCCATCCGATAGGCGAGATATGCGCACCCAAGTCCGGCAGCGAGCCACATGAACTGACGCTTCAAGTAAAACGCAACGTCGTGATGCTCCGAATACGCCGTCGCACTCGACGCCGAGAAAATCATCACTAGCCCAATGCCCACGAGCGCCGCGACGGCCGCAAACAATAACGTGTCCGGCGGCGCCGAGACGTACGAACGCAGGCTCGCGTGTTCACGCGTGTCGTATCGCGGACGCTCGGCGAGCCTGGCGGCGCTAGACGTCTGCCGAATCATAGCCATTTCCGTATTCGGGATGCAGATTGTTCGAAGACAAGGCGCGATGAGGGAGCGAAGCCGTAGCTTCGTGACCGAAGAGCAACGCAGTCTTCGGGCAATCTGCGCCCGAAGACGGGAATGCGCTATGATTCGGCAGACGTCTAGGCACCGGCGGTTTCTCGTAAGGCGTTTACCGCGGCGACGAACGTTTCGCCGCGATGTTCGGCGGAGCGGAACATGTCGAACGACGCGCAGCCGGGCGACAGCAACACGACGTCACCCGATTCCGCGACCTGGCGCGCCTTCGCCACCGCTTCTTCCATTGACGATGCGTGGACCGTCGGAATGCTGCGCGCGTGTTGCGCGATCTCGTCGGCGGCTTCGCCGATCACGACCAGCGCCTTCGCGCGCTGGCGAATCGCGACGCCGAGTTCGATAAAGTCAGTTCCCTTCGAACGGCCGCCTGCGATGAGAATCGCCGGCCGGTCGTAGGCGCGCAGCGCCGCCACAACGGAACCGGGATTCGTCGATTTCGAGTCGTCGACGTAGAGCACGCCGTCGATCTCGGCAACGGGTTCCAAGCGGTGCGGCATCGGGCGGAACGTTTTGATCGCTTCACGCAATTGCGCGGCGTCGCACCCGACCGCGAACGCCGCAAGCAGCGCCGCCATCACGTTCTGCACGTTATGCGAACCCGCAAGCGGAATGTCGGTGGTCGCGATCACTCCGACCGGGCGCGGATCGCCCGTAATCGGCGCGTACGTCACTTGCCCGTTGTGCAGGTAGATCGTCGCGCGATCGTGCCGGTCGTGCAATGTGAACCACAGCTGACGCGACGGCATGCGTGGTTCGCCGGTGTCCGTCTCGAGCGTCGCGATCCGTTCGTCGTCGAGATTACCGACGAAGAAATCGCCGAACGACTGGTTTGCGAAGATGCGGAACTTTGCTTCGGCGTACTCGTCCATCGAGTGATAGCGATCGAGATGATCCGGTGCGATGTTCAAAAGAACGGCGACCCGCGGCTTGAACGAACGAATCGTCTCGAGCTGGAACGACGACACTTCGGCAACCACCCAGTCCTGCGGCGTCACGTCGAGCACTTCATTGATCAGCGGATTGCCGATATTTCCGCCGACGCGCACGCTCTTGCCGCACTCGCGCAGCAAGTGTCCGATGAGCGCCGTCGTCGTCGACTTGCCTTTGGTGCCGGTCACCGCAATAATAGGCGCTTTGCACAAGCGGAAGGCAAGCTCGATTTCGCCGACGACCGGCACGTTTTCGGCCTGAACCGCGCGCGCGACCGGTGACGTCAAGGGAACGCCGGGAGATAGAATCGCCGACGTGATGCGTCCAACCACGGACGCGAGGTCCGCAGGGGAGACGAACGTTGCGCCGGCCGACTCAACCGACGCAATTGCCGGCTCAAGTTCGGTTTCGGGTTTTTCATCCGTTGCGAACACGGTAGCGCCGCGAGCGCGCAGCACGTCGACGCACGCAAGACCGCTCTTACCGAGGCCGATGACCAACGCCGTTTCACGCGCATCAAAACTCATCATCGAACGAGAACCCATCCAAGCAGTGAGAGAACGAGCGACGCCGCCCAAAATCGAAACGTTACGACGGTTTCAGGCAAGCCGCCGAGCTCGAAGTGATGGTGCAGCGGCGACATGCGGAAAATGCGTTTTCCACCAGTCGCTTTGAAGTACCACACCTGAAGAATGACCGAGAGTGCTTCCGCGACGAACACGCCGCCGATTAAAATCAGCAGCAGCATCTCGCCTTCGACGATCGCGATTCCTGATAGCAAACCACCGAGCGCGAGCGACCCCGTGTCGCCCATAAACATCTTCGCGGGATGCCGGTTATACAAAAGGAAGCCGAGACACGCACCGATTCCGAGCAGCGCGGCCTCCGTAGGCGCAACCATCGGCAACGCCATGCCGATTGCCGCGAGCACGATGAGCGGTGGCAGCATCGTTCCCGTCGCCAGTCCGTCAAGACCATCCGTGAGGTTGACGGCGTGAATCGTCCCGGTGACGGCGATGATGCCGAGCAGCACCCAGAGCCAGTGCGGAACCGTCAACACAAACGCGCCCGCATGAAAGATCACATCGCGCGGAAAGTAGGCGTACGAGTCGGTAATGGCGCGTAGGAACACGATCGCGACGAGCGCGGTCGCGAGAAACTTCGTACGCGCGCTGAGTCCCTTGTTTCGCCCGAGCTTGATGCCCATCAAGTCGTCCACGAATCCGATCGACGCGCAGAGCACGACCAGCGTGAAGAGTGCTGCTTCGAAGGGCACGGACCAGCTTGCAAGCATCGGCAGCATCGCAAGTGCGAAGAGCACGCCGCCCATGGTCGGCGTTCCCGTCTTCTTCTGATGCGTTTCCGGCGCGTCTTCGTACGCGTGCTGCTTGAACTGCATACGGCGCAACAACGGAAGCAACGCGAGACCGCCGAACGCGACGATCGCAAATCCCTCCAGCACGCGCGTAATGACGAAGGTTACGTCCACAGCGGATTTACTCCCTGAGCGCGCCACTTGAGGACGACGATCGGGGTCTGTTCGTCGCCGTTGCCATGCGGGTTGTCGAGCAGCGCGTGTTCGACCGTTTGCCGGTTCACACCGCGCGATGCGCCGAGAACTTTGGCCTTCTCCAAGTCATTGGCGTCGACGACGGTACAACCGACACCCGTCCGCTCGAACACCGCTTCGCAGAACGCGTCCGGCTCACGCGGCGCAAAGACGATCGCGCGTTCGTACGGCGGCATCGTCCCGGTGTACCCGTCGAGCGCGGTAATGGCGTCGCCCATGATTTCATAAAAAGCGCCGCGTTTGCCGCGCAGGCGGCCGAGTACGTGCATCGCCGCGGCGTAGACCACCTTCCACGGACCTACTTCATCGATGACGAGCTGCAGCGACTCGGGCTGATTGACGGTTGCAAGCGCACCGGCACGACGCGACAGCGCGTATGCGAGCTTCGACGGGCGCACGAACTCCGCGGGAACGAACTCGCCTTGCGCGATTGCAACTGCGGTCTCCGATACGGCGAGCACGTCGCCTTCGCGCGCGATACCGCGCACGCAACCTGCCACGAGCGTCACGAGGTCATCATTCGGACGTACGAGACGCGTGCGCACGGGGATCGCAACCAATCCCGGTGGCACTTCGCTGCGAGTAACAGCGAGCGTCTGCGTCATTTGCGTAGCTCCTCGACGATTTCTTCAAGATGATATTTGCGCGAGCCCTTGAGTAGGACGGCATCGCCCGCGCGCGCATTCGTCCGAACCCACTGTGCCGCCTGTGCGTTCGTAGCAAACGGAACGATACGCTCGGATGAAAGACCCGCGCGCACTGCTCCCGCCGAAAGTTCGCCGGCGAACTCGCCGCCTACCAACATCACGTCTACTTGTGTTTCGGCAGCATGCGCGCCGACACGCAGATGCAGCTCGCTTGCTGCTTCGCCAAGCTCGGCCATGCTGCCAAGCAAAGCAATACGACGTTTTGCCTCTTCTTGCGCAAACGCATCGAGCGCCGCCATCATCCCCGCTGCATTGGCATTGTACGCGTCATAGATCAGCGTTACGCCTGACGGTAACTGCATGCGCTCGTATCGGCCTTCCGGCATCGCGAGATCGGGAATCGCCGCAGCGATTGCGTCGAGATCCACGTCGAACTCGAGCGCTGCGGCAATCGCGGCGGCAAGATTTTCGCGATTGTGCGCGCCGGGGATGCGGATGTCGACGCGAACATCGCGATCGCGTGCCGTGTCGATATCGAAGTCGATCAACCGGTCGTTGCAAATCGCCGTAACGCGCCCGCTCGTCGGGATCTCCGAGCGCTCATTGCCGGCATAGAACCAATGCGGACGATGCGCGAGTCCGGGTGCGCGCGTGATCGAGGCGATGTCCCGGGCGTTGATCACCGCCCGCGCACCGGCGGCAAAGAGCGCCCATTTCGTTTCTTCGAGGCGTTCGCGCGAGCCCATGATTTCGATATGCGCGTCGCCGACGTTGGTCAAAATACCGATGTGCGGCCGCGCAATCTCGACGAGCGCCGCAATGTCGCCGAAATGGCGGGCGCCCATCTCGACGACGAGCACATCGTGCCGGTCGTTGTCGGCGTTGAGCAGCAACTTGCTTACGCCGATCTCGTTGTTCTCGTTCGCCGGCGACGTCAGCACGCGCGTCCCGTAATGTAGCGCGAGCAGCTGAGCCGCAAGAAACTTCGTCGTCGTCTTCCCGGCGCTCCCGGTAATCCCGAGCACGCGCCCGCGGAAACGTGTGCGCGCCGCTCCCGCAAGCGACATGTACGCTTTTAGCGTGTCGGCGACGACGAGCGCCGTCCCAGACTTGGGCCACGCATCCGCGTCCTCGATAATGACGGCAACGGCGCCTTTCGCGAGTGCTTCACCGACGTAGGCGTGTCCGTCGAAGCGTTCGCCGCGCAACGCAAGAAACGTATCGCCGGGCACGATCGCGCGCGTGTCCGTCACCACACGAACGTCCTTCGGCGCGTGCTCGAATCCAAACACGGTTGCGTTTGTCGCCTCGACCGCGACGCCGAAGGGAAGCGTCATTTCCGGAGTCTCCGCGCGCGGATCGCGCTTCGCGCTACTTCGGCATCGTCGAACGGCAACGTCTGATTGCCGACGATTTGATACTTCTCGTGCCCCTTGCCCGCGATCAGCACGATTTCGCCGGGAGATGCCTCTTCGATCGCGCGCTCGATCGCGCGCTTTCTATCCGGCTCTACGACGTGCGGCCGGTCGCCGATTCCGCGTTCGATCTCCGTGATGATCGTCATCGGATCTTCACTGCGCGGGTTATCGCTCGTGACGTAGATGCGCCGCGCGTGCTCGGCAGCGATCCGTCCCATCTCGGCACGCTTGCCTCGATCGCGGTCGCCGCCGCACCCGAAGACGAGCGACACGCCGTTCGTTGCTTCGCGCAGCGCCCACAGCGCTTGATACAGCGCGTCGGGCGTGTGTGCGTAGTCGACGATTGCATGTACGATGTTGTCGCCGACGTATTCCATGCGGCCGGGAACGCTCGCAATCGTCCACAACGCGCGCTCGATCGTTTCGTACGGAATGCCGAGATGGCGCGCAACGCCCATTGCGGCCAGCGCATTCGAAATGTTGAACCGCCCGGGCACGAGCAGCGTGATCGGCTTGCCGTCGACCTTGAAACGGCTTTCCTTCGAGTCGATCTCGATATCGGTCGCGACCAGATCGGCGTTGCCTTTAAGGGAGTAGGTCAACGTCGGAATCTTCCGGCGAATCTCGCCGGCCCAACGCGCGCCATGCTCGTCATCGATGTTGATGACCGCGGTTTCCGACATCATGAAGAGGCGCCGCTTTGCGGCCGCGTAAGCCTCGAGCGTCTCGTGAAAATCGAGGTGGTCGCGCGTGATATTCGTCAGCACGCCGCTGCGAAACCGGATGTCTTCAACCCGGTCGAGCGCCAGCGCGTGCGAACTGACCTCCATTGCAACCGCTTGCGCACCGCGATCGCGCATCTGCGCGAGCAAGTCATGGAGCTCCGGCGGAAGCGGTGTCGTGTTCGACAGCTCCCACCCCATGCGATCGAGCTGCGCGCCGACGGTTCCGATGATACCGCACTTGCGGCCGGCGGCGTTGAGGATTGCGGCGATCATGTGCGTGGTCGTCGTCTTGCCGTTCGTTCCCGTCACACCGAGTACGTCGAGCGCGTGCGACGGATTGCCGTAGAACGCCGCGGCAATCGACGAGAGTGCACGACGCGAGTCGGGCACGTACACGAGCGTCGTAGACGACGGCGCGATGTTTGACTTCTGCGCAACAACCGCAGTCGCACCGTTCGCGATGGCGGCGGGGATGAAGTCGTGCCCGTCGACGTGCTCGCCGCGCACCGCGACGAAGAGAGATCCCGGCCGCACTTTCCGCGAATCGATTTCGACGTTCGTGACGCTCACGTCGCGATCGCCGACGACTTTCGTGCTGGCCGGAAGGCGATCGAGCAGCGTCTTCAACGCGACCGTCATTGGTTATGCGCTCCCGGCTTTGCGGGAGGCGGCGAGGGCGACGGCAAGATCCCGTCATGCAGCATCGCTGCGCGTGCAATTTTCGTAAACGCCGGCGCCGCGACAACGCCGCCGTAATACGACCCGATCGGATGCTCGATTTTCACGTATACGACGTAGCGCGGATGTTCCGCCGGAATCATGCCGATAAACGACGCAGCGTACCAGCCCGGGTCGTAAAAGCCGTTGACGACCATCTGCGCCGTACCGGTTTTACCGGCCGTCGTGTATCCGGGAATCTGCGCCGAAGGGTCGCCGGTGCCGTGTAAAACGACCGCGCGCAAAAACCGGCGAAGTTCGGCAGCCGTCTTCTCGGAAAACACGCGGTGCTCGACTTCGGCCGGATACGTGTACTCCGTCTTTCCTTGCGCATCAGTAATCGCGCGCACGATACGAGGACGCATCAGCAGTCCTCCGTTGGCAATCGCACAGTAGTAGCGCGCCATCGCAATCGGCGTGACCGAAACGCCTTGACCGAACGCCATCGTCGCAAGCGACGAATCACTCCAGTCCTTCGGGTCGGGAACGATGCCGGGGTTCTCGCCCGGGAGTTCGATATTGGTCGGCACGCCGAATCCCGACTTCCGTTCCATATCGTAGAACGTGCGCGCGCCGATCGACATGCCGACTTCCGCCGCGCCGACGTTGTGCGAATACTGAATGATTTGCTCGAGCGTCTCCGAGCTGCCGATCGCCGGCATATCGTCATCGGCGTTGTGAATGACCCGTCCACCGACTTCGATTGCCTCGCGCGCGGGGAAACGCGACTGCAGCGTAACCTTCCCCGATTCCAGCGCCGCAGCGGCGGTGATGAGCTTGAAGGTCGACCCGGGTTCGTACGCGTCGGTGACCGCGCGATCGCGCCGGTCGTCGTCTTTGAACTTCCAGAAGTGGTTGGGATCGAAGTCGGGGATATTCGCCATGGCAAGGACTTCGCCGGTCCACGGATCCATCACGATCGCGGTTCCGTCGAGCGCATGATAGTTCGCGACTTGTTCGGCGAGCGCTGCTTCCGACACGTACTGCAGATACGAATCCAGCGTCAACTCGACGTTGAGGCCTGGTTGCGCCGCTTTGACGACATGCTGCTGACCGAACGGTATCGGCCGCCCGAACTCGTCCGTTTCGAGCGTTACACGCCCCGAGTCACCTTTGAGAATCGAATCGAACGAATACTCGAGCCCATCGAGACCGTTTTCATCGGTACCGACGAATCCGAGCATCGTCGAGGCCATCTTGCCGGCCATGTCGACGCGCTTTCCGCTGTCTTCTTCTTGCAGTTGGATGCCGGGGAGTTCGAGCGCGCGCACGCGATCGGCAACGTCGGCCGGGATCTTCCGGGCGATCCAGATAAACCACAACTTTTTGTCGCGCAGCGCGGCGACCGTATCGGGCGAAAGCTTCCCGAAGAGCTTCTGCAGTTTGACGATGGTCGATTCCGTGTCGACGATGTCGTGCGGCACCGCATAGACGCTCTCGGAGGGAAGAGAGCGCACGAGCACGTTGCCGTCGCGATCCGTGATACTGCCGCGCCGGGCAAAAACTTCCACCGTATCCGAACGCTGCGCAAGCGCAAGACGCGCGAGCTCCGGCCCGTCCAACACCTGCACTTTGTAGAGCCGCCACATCAAAAACAGCGCCATTGCCGCACAGATATAGAAAAACACTTTCGCGCGCATCGGCCCGACGCGCGCGAACTGTCGCTGGTGACTGAGGCTTTTTGCAGCCACGTTCGCGATTACCTAATGCGCCTGCATCCGTGACGTCGGCGTGAACCAGCCTGCTATCGAGTCAATCACCGCAAGATGCGAGGTTGAGATTTGTTGTGGAGCAAGGTGTACGACGGCGAAAAGCTGCGGATCGGACATTTGTAACTTGCGCGCCATCGCGGCGAGTCGTTCGTCGGAACTCGCGGTCGCGATGCGATCGGCGAGAATCGCCGTTTGCTGCTGGAGCACGTCGCGCTGGTGATGCGCTTTCGCGACGGCGTAGGTCAAGCTCGTCACGTTCGACGTGAGCATCACGTACGCCATCAAGCCGGTGAGTACGAGCGCTAGCACCGCTCCGACACGAACGAGCGATGCATAGCGCGCGCGATTCGTCTTTACGATGCGCTTTTGCGTTGCATTGCGGGCGGTACGCGGATTGGGAATGCGTGGTTTTGGTTTGGGCGCGTATGCCGGTTGCGCGAGAGCCATCGTCGCTTAGCTTGCCTTCCGTTGAGCGGCGCGCAGTTTGGCGCTGCGCGCACGTGGGTTCTCGGCCATCTCCGCTTCGTCGGGAATGACCGGTTTTTTAGTTACGACGTCGACTCGCTCGTCGTCGCGGAACGTCTGCTTCACAATGCGGTCTTCGAGCGAATGGAAGCTGATCGCGACGACGCGGCCTGCCGAGCACAAACTCTCGATTGCGCCGTTCAAGCCTTCGCGCAGCGCACCGAGTTCGTCGTTGACCGCAATGCGCAATGCTTGAAACACGCGCGTCGCCGGATGAATCCGTTCGCGTTTGCCGGGGCGATGAACGATGCCGGAGATCATCGCAGCGAACTCCATCGTCGTCTTGGGAAGCCGCCCCTCGGTCCGGCGTTCGACGATCGCGTGCGCGATGCGCCGCGCCGCGCGCTCTTCGCCGTATTTAAAGAAGATGTCCGCGAGTTCTCGTTCGGACGCGGTCGCGAGAATGTCGTACGCGCTTCGCCCCACATACGGGTTCATGCGCATATCGAGCGGCGCGCTTTCACGAAATGAAAAGCCGCGTTGTGCATCATCCAGCTGCATCGACGATACCCCCAAATCGAAGAGGACTCCGTCGACTGACCCGATCCCACACTCGTCGAGTACGCGACGCAGTTCGGAGAAATTTGCCGGAACGAAGGTAAATGCGCGATCGTCGATCGCACGGGCGCGATCCACAGCTTCGGGATCCGCGTCGATCGCTATTAGACGGCCACCACTCAACCGTTGCAAAATCGCGCGCGAGTGGCCACCCGCGCCGAACGTTGCATCGACGTAAATCCCATCCGGCCGGATCGCCAGATATTCCAGTGATTGGGCGAGCAGAACCGACTGGTGCACTACGAACGCACCACATCAGTAGAGTCCGAGGTCGGCCATGAGATCGGCCACCTCGCCTCCGGGACTGGCGTACTCGGCGTAGCGTTCCTTCGCCCAGACCTCGACCCGGGTGAGGGAACCCACCGAGACAACTTCACGATTGATGCCGGCATACGAACGCAGAGCTGCGGGGATCAGCAGGCGGCCCTGGCTGTCGCATGCGACTTCCTCTGTGTGAGCGAAGATGTGCCGGACGAGACGGCGGTATCGCTCGTCCTTGCGCGGAGCTTCCTCTAAACGCGCGCACACCTGGGCCCAGGCGGGCTCCGGGTAGAGAACGAGACACGGCTCCGGCTCGGCAATCGAAATCACGAAGCCGGTCCCCAGTCGCTCTCGAAAACGCGCAGGGACGATGAGGCGCCCCTTGTCGTCTAGGGCATGCTCCACCGATCCCGTAAAGCGCGGCAGGTCCGTCTGCAAAGTCCCTCCCCACGGCACCACCAAACACCACTTTGCTCCACTATACCCCCTCAGAAACCCAAAGGCAATTGTGAACTTCAAAAGTGCGTGAGATCCGACGAAAGTCAGCGGGACTCGCACAACCTGGTGAGACCGTGGCAGCGCAGCGTGAGTTAGCCTGCGCCGCCTTGACCTCGCGGCGTTATGTGCTGTGAACCACAAAGCAGGTGGGATTCTGCAAAAGCAGACGGGACGCACAGAAGTAAACGGGACTGCGTGACGTTTCTTCGGTTTCGGGTAAGCGGCGCTTCACAATGCAGCGTCCCAATTCGTTTACGCCACCGGGGCCGAGCTTGTGGATCGCCCCGATATTGAAGTTCAGCCGTGTTCAGTCCACAGCATACATCAACGCTCTGCCTCGGTTCAAAGCGGCGATCGCGTATAACGGCTTGAGCTCGTTCGGGATACTACAGACTTTGAGCAGTGCTTCTATCCCGTCTGTCAATGATCTGAGCTGCTTTATGTCCGGCGACGGGCGCCATTATGGTTCGCGTACTTTCTTGATCACGCTCTTCACTTCGAAGTCTCGTGCGCAAATGAGTCGATCAGCAGCAGACCGAACCAAGCGCCGACAGTGCCTTGGTTGTTTAGCCGTGCGAAATCACTCTCATTGTCTTGATTACGCGCTATACAACGCAATAAAAACCCGATTTACTCCGCCAAATCTGCAGAAACGATCGACATCGATTCCGGGCAATGTGAAGTGCAAAATCAGCATGCACTTGTCGCATCCGAGTCCAGGATAGCGAAGCCAAAACATCAGAATACTATCTCTCACGATCGCGAAAAATCACTCCGGAGACAATGCCATTTCGGACAGGCGCACGTAAGATTGATCGGACAAATCATGCGCGGCGCCGAATTGATCGTCGCCCGTTGGAACGTTAGGTCCGCCCCTGGAGGTGCACATGATTACGCAAACGGAACCGCTCGGCGGGCAACCTTCGCCCGGTGCCAAACCGTCTGTCAAAGATCTTGAGGAACAGGTCGTATACCAGAGAGCGTTCGAGGCGGTGATCTGGTCACAACCGGCAGTCGGTGTCTATGGAATTCGTCGAGGCCTTTTCGCCCTGGGAGTCAACGACAATGACATCATGGCGATGTCCCGTCCGGCGACAACGCGGCACGAGCTACTCACGGCCAACAATGCGACGCCGTATATCGCAGCGAACGCAAATTTGCAGAGTGGTCCGGTTGTACTTGAGATTCCGCCGGCGTCCGACAAAGGCGTCCTCTACGGGCAGGTGGTGGATGCGTGGCAGGAGACCATTGCCGACGTGGGGCCGTCCGGTGTGGACCAAGGGAAAGGCGCAAAACTTCTGTTTTTGCCGCCGGATTACAAAGAAACCCCACCAAGCGGCTACATCGCGATACGTTCAAAGAACTACCGCATACAGTTTGCGTTTCGCTCCATCCGATTGCCTGGGATGACCGATGTCGACGCTCAAACGTATGCAGAGACGCTAAAGTTGTATTCGCTGACGGAGGCCAACAATCCGAAGCCAACTCGATTTGTTGACGCTTGGCCCGATCGGCTATCGACTCTTCCGTTCTATGACTTTCGCTACTTTCAGGACCTCTACGATGCGCTAAGCGGCGAGCCTGTGCGTACTCGTGACAAGGCGATCATGCAAATGCTGGCGACTATTGGGATCGAATCTGGCATGCCATTCAGGCCGCCCTTGAAATACAAGGCCGCGATGGAGCGCGCGGTTGTGGACGCCTACTTCTATATGCAAGATCGCTTCTATGACGTTCAGGACAACAATCTGTTCTGGAGCGATCGCCATTACAGTTACTTCTTTATCTTGGACCCACAAGGCAGCGTGGTTTGGGATACGCCTACTGGACTGTTCTACGACAACCGCTCAGATATGTATCACGTCGGTACGTACTACCCTGGGAAATTCCCCAAGCAACCTGCTACCGCGTATTTGTGCGCTATTGCAGATAGTGATGGACGTCGGCTTGACGGCGATAAGGACTACAAACTGCACGTCCCCAAGGACATGCCGGTCAAGCAGTTTTGGGCGCTGATTATTTATGATTTCGCAACTTGGGCTTTCATCTACAATCCACTCGACCGTGTGGGGTTCAGTTCGTATGACAAATCCAACATGAAAGCAAACGAGGACGGGAGTGTCGATATTTACTTTGGGCCGCAACCACCAACGGGGCTTGAGTCTAACTGGATTCCCACGCAAGGAAAGCACCCAATGCCCGTCATGCGTTTCTACGGCGGCACGGAAGAATTTTGGAACAAAACCTTCAAACTGCCTGATATAGAGTTGATGAGGTAACGGCGAGGTTCGAAGGGCACGCGCACAGCTCGACGATCGTCACATCGGATCGTGCGATGAGACGGTTGGCTAGCGATCTTGGACCCATCACGCTACCTCTCGACCTATCGGCGGCATAACTCAGGGCTACACGTCAGACGCGGCCGCCTCAAACAATCGTCATTGGAAGCCGGGTCCGCACGAACCCTATTGCTTTTGGCCTCTTTTGATGTGCGCGCTAATCATCGCTGCGATTGGTTCGGCTAACAGATTAACTGCCAGTATTGCAATCGTCCCTGCGAACGCCTCGCGATACAAGCCAACTCCTGTGAGTGCCCCAACAGCAGCCGTAGACCAGATCGTCGCGGCCGTGTTAAGCCCCGTAACGTTGACTCCATCTCGCAATATCACGCCGCCGGCGAGAAATCCGACGCCCGTTACGATATTAGCAATGATGCGTTCAGCTGTGGCGCCTTCCAGCACCGGCCCAATCGCCGCAAAAATTGCCGCTCCGGCAGCAACTAGACCGGTAGTGTGTGCTCCCGCTGGTCTGCCTCGCCATTGTCGCTCGTAGCCGATGATAAGGCCCAACATTGCGCTGAAAGCCAGGCGTGCCAGGAACCCGCCAAATACGAGACCGTGGTGTGACATCCGTTGTGTCCTGACCTTTCGGGAATGCCGTGTCAGTAACCGGCTGGCAGTGTCGGACCAATATCGAGGACGCCGTATCGTCGCAGGATGCGCGGTTCTCACCGCCTTTGCCGAACAACGTGCTAAGAGGTTCAGTGGTGCAAGGGCATGTTGCGGCCGTTCAAAAAACTGCCACCGCCCGTACACCCGTCGTCAAACTGCGGATTGTGCACGCGCGTCGTAGCATATCGAGTCGCTATCAAGAGATCCAAGGAAGTAAAACTGCACGCGCGGGACTGTCGAGAAGTCTTCTACTTTGGGATAGCGTGCGCACAATCTTTAGCCGTAAAATCGAAATGCCTTTTGAACTGAGGGCCAGCTTGCGTTCACTGGCAATGATCTAAGACCACGAGTTATGCCACGATAAAGGCGGAAGTGGTCGGTTGGGTCCATGATGAAGGGGTCGCGTCGCTCGATTTAGCAGCAGCGGCATTCTTTGATCACGCGCATCGAGATTTTCGACTCTTTCACGCGCATCGCTGGAGCGACGATGCTATTGCATTCGTTTGTGTAAACAGGGCGAACATTTAGACGGTGACGAGATTCGTGTCATCGATGCGTTATCGGCCGGTGCGTCCACCGGGTATTCGGAGTTGCAAACGCCGCAGGCTCTTAGGCTGCAGGAACGCATGCAGTTTGCACAACAGCAGCTCCGCCTGGCTATAACGCGGGCCACTATGCCGCGGGAAGAAACCCAGCGACTCCGCGCGGTATCGCTATCCGAAATGCATCGCGGGATGTTTCTTCACGGCTGGTTTTTGCACGATTCGGCTTGCGAACCTATGTTGGAGCGATATGCAATAAAGTCGTACATCGTCCATCTCAAGCGACAGCGCGATGATGGTCACGATTTGCCG
Source organism: Vulcanimicrobiota bacterium (assembly GCA_019232905.1). Taxonomy (GTDB): domain Bacteria; phylum Vulcanimicrobiota; class Vulcanimicrobiia; order Vulcanimicrobiales; family Vulcanimicrobiaceae; genus JAMXLG01. The sequence goes on along the minus strand of JAFANA010000084.1, from coordinate 1,309 downwards.
TACGCGACATTAGGTCGGCGCAGCAGTGCCTGCCCTCCACCGAGTAGTCGCTCGTACCTAATGTTATGCAGCAGAGGAGACGAGGAATGAACCGAAGCGATTCTGGCCCGGGCGGCACGCGGACTGTCCCGGGCGACTCTTTGCCGGCGCCAAGGGCGCCGTTCAAAGGCACGATAGAACACAATGCCGCCCAATCGTCGCCGTCGTGGCCGCCAATCACGGTGCCACCAAAGGGTGCGCCCAACATTCTCTTAGTTATGACCGACGACGTTGGATTCGGCGCACCTTCAACGTTTGGCGGAGTGATCCCGACGCCGGCACTCGACCGCGTTGCGAAGATGGGTCTGAGGTACACCCGATTCCATACCACTGCACTCTGCTCACCGACCCGTGCTGCTTTGCTCACAGGCCGCAATCATCATTCGGTCGACACCGGAGTCGTCGTAGACCAAGCAACGGGGTATCCAGGCTATGACAGCGTCATACCGCGAGAAGCCACTGCAATTGGCGAGATTCTCCGACAGCATGGCTACGATACATCGTGGTACGGCAAGGATCACAACGTCCCGCAGTGGGAGGCGAGCCAGGCGGGTCCGTTCCACAATTGGCCGACTGGGCCCATCAAAGGGTTCGACTATTATTACGGCTTCATCGGCGACGATACAACTCAGTGGACGCCGAATAACTTGTTCCGCAACACGACGCCGATTGAGCCGTATCTGGGGAATCCGGGTTGGAACCTGATCACTGCAATGGCGGATGAGGCGATTGCACGCATCAACACGCTGAACGAGTTGCAACCCGACCGGCCGTTCATGATCTACTACGCGCCGGGCGGCACGCACGCTCCGCACCATCCCACGCCGGAGTGGGTTAAGAAGATTGGCGACATGCATCTCTTCGACAAGGGGTGGAACATGCTGCGCGAGACGATCTATGCGAATCAAAAACGGATGGGCGTCATCCCGCAGGACGCGCAACTGACGGACTGGCCTGACACTCTAAAGAAATGGGACGAGCTTAACGACGACGAGAAAAAGCTCTTCACTCGTCAGGCGGACGTTTACGCCGCCTACCTTGCCTATACGGACCACGAGATTGGCCGCGTGATCCAGGCGGTGGAGGACACCGGTAAGCTCGACAATACGCTCATCATCTACATCAGCGGCGACAACGGCGCAAGTCCCGAAGGTATGCTCAACGGCCACTTCAGCGAAATGGCTGCGATCAACGGCGTGCCGTCAACAGTAGAAGACAACATGAAGTTCTACGACGTCTGGGGCACGAACGAGACGTATCCGCACTACGC
>JAFANA010000064.1 GCA_019232905.1 Vulcanimicrobiota bacterium | reverse complement strand
CGGGAGCTGATCCTCTTCGATAACGCGGGCATCGGACAGTCAAGCGGCACGGTGCCGAAAACGGTTGCAGGTATGGCGCAACAAGCGTTCGCGTTTCTCGACGCCTTGAATCTCGATACCTGCGACGTAGTAGGCTATTCGCTCGGCGGTATGGTCGCGCAGCAGATGGCACTAGAAAAGCCGTCCGTTTTTCGGAGAATGATTCTCGTCGGTACAGCTCCTCGCGGCGGAGAAGACATCATGCACCTCGAGAAGCCGAGCCTACAAAAGTTCCTGGGCGATCCAACGCTTCGAGGCTACGAGGTACTGCAAAAGATTTTCTTCGCGCCGACGCCGTCGAGCCAATCAGCCGGCAAACAATTCATCGATCGGCTGGCTCTTCGCAAGGACGATCGAGACAAGCCCTCGGGGCCGGAGGTTGCGGGCGCGCAAACCGCTGCTTTCCGCGATTGGGAGCAATACAAAGGCGAGCGGTTCTCGGATCTCGAGAACATCAAGCAGCCGACGCTCGTTATCAACGGCATTTTCGACGAAATGATTCCCGTGCAAAACTCGTATTGGCTTAGTGCACATCTTCCGAACGCGGTGCTAATGACATATCCGGACGCAGGCCATGGATCGTTGTTTCAGTTCCACGACTCGTTCACGCGACAGTCGGCGGCGTTTCTCTCGTCCGATGCAGCATGGGCTCCTTACTAATTTCGAGCGGTGCCTTCTAGTATTCCATTTCGATACTTTACGGAGCAATACGATGGACACTAAGAACGCGGCAGCTGACAAAATGACGCAAGAGAGGATTCGCCGAGCGCGCTCGTCGGGACCCGAAATCATCACGAAAGATGCCACGGTCGCGGAAATGGACGCCAAAGGTAATCACTGTGTTGCAACAGGGAACGAACTCTTGGGTGTGCGTCCCAGGTAACGAATACATCATCGGAGCGGCCGACATGTGCGCGGATCCGATGGGGATGCAGTGGATGGTAGACGTCATGAATAAAAGACCCAAACCGTCAAATGCCGCGCCGGGACTGATCTACATGCTCAATGGTGCTATTTAGCACAGCTACACCGATCCGTTCGATCAGACAAGTCCTGGAATCCCGATTGGTCCGCACTGGAGATTATTTGGCCGTTCGTTACCCCCATTGAACTCGGTGGAACTTTGAGCTAGATCAGCTCGTGCCCGATCACTTCTAGCTCGCGAATCGCGCCGTCGTTATCGAAAAGAAAACGCGTCATGCCGGAAGTGTACATGGCCAACCCGTTGTGAAATTCGACGTCGCATTCCCAAGAGGTAAAAAGAACGTTGCCGGCTTCTGCAACGGCATGCAACATAAACTTCCGTTTAGCGGTGCGTTGCAGCAAGGCAATCACATAATCGCGAACGCCCGCTTTTCCCGAAGTTTCGCTCCGGCCCGATTCGCGCACTATTACGTCGTCGGAACAAACCTGTTGGATCCAATCGATGTCGCCCATCTCTTGCGCGCGAAAGTACTTCGCTGCAAACTCATGTTTGTTCATCATCATGCCGCGCGCTCCACATTCGTTTGGTCGGTCTCAATGGAAACCACGTCATGGACGATTTCCAACTGCTCGATGCGACCTCGTGCGTCAAGCTGAAAGCGCTTGATGCCGCGCAGATTCAAAATGGCCGGCTTCGAAAGCGTTACGCTGCCGAGACGAAAACCGGCGGCAAGAGTGACCTTGCCGTCCCACCGCACGAAAAGCTGCCGGTCTTCATATGCGGCATCGATGATCGTGAAATGGCGGGAACTCGTGCGCTCGAACAGCTCCCTTAGAAGACGTTGGGGGGCGTCAGAGCCCTGCATCGGCCCGTCGCCCCCGTTCCGGATCCACGGATAGCGAATAAAAAGCTGCGACAAATCATCGATGCAGCCTTGTTCCAGCCCCTGGAACCAACACTGCAACAGTTGCTGGTGCGTGTCCGAAATCATCGGCTTAGACCCTGGAGTATCTTCATCGGGCTCCAGGGTAACATCGATGCGTATCGCGGTCCGCTAACTGCCAGTTAACATCGAATAAGTGTCAGTTGACGCGCTTATATCTCACGCCTAACCATTATCTACACGCCATGAAGATAATCGCGGGCGTCGACATTGAATCAAACTGGATATTCGTCACGGAAAGGAGCAGCAGCGTGGGAACCGTCGGCTCTCGTATCGAGGCGCTTCTACGCGATCGTTCGCGTGATGCGTTGTGCGACGATTGCATCGCGCAGCGCCTCGAGCTTTCGTCGCGGCAGCTGGGCTTTGATTTCGATGGGGATGAACGCACCGTCGATGTCCACGTGCGCCGTTTGCGCGCGAAGATCGAAGAAGAAGCGAAACTTCCGGCGATGGTACACACTATCCACGGCTTCGGCTACAAGTTCGTGCGCGCGTGAATGTGCTCGGCGCGGGCTGCGATGACGACGGCTTTTTCGGATCTCCGGCGCCCCGCTCTTGCAGCGCGGCGCCGAAGTTGGCTGCTGATCTCTAGTGGGCTTGCAGCTTTGCGTAACCGAAGTTCACGCTGAAGCGCGAGCACCAGATCGACACGCCGTGGTATTGACTCAGATCGATGTCCGAAGGTATGTCGTAGTTCTGGTTGCCGATATTCGCCTTCAGATCTCCAAGATCGACGAATTTGCCGCTGGTCACGTCCCCGTTGCTGTTAACGGACGTTGCCGCCGTGAGGTACACGTGGACAGCAGGGCCGTTCGACGTGCGAAAGTCGGTAAGACGCAGTACGGTTTTCCCGTCGTCGAGCTTATAGAGTGTAGCGGTTCCTGACGTGGGATGTGCGCCGTTTTCAAAATTGCCCGCCTGTACTGCGGTCGGTGCGGCCGAGGCGGTGAGCGGTATCGCGCTAGCGGCGAGCAGCATAATGACTGAGGCGATGCGCCTGATGATTTGCATTGGGATTATTCCTTTCGTTATGCGGCGCGTACGCGCGCCGGAGAATCTGGAGGCTTAGTGCTGACCCGATGTTGTGGCCGGGAACGGTTCGTCAATCGTCTTGTTGACGAACAGTAGTTCCGGGCGAAACGCGAGCCAAGCGAAGAAAACGAAAACTGCGATCGCGGCCAGCACGACCGGTTTTCGGAGATGGGTTAACAGTTTTTGCACCTATCGGGCTCCGTAGCATGGGTTGATGCCCGTATGATCGCAGCGTCCGGCGCGCGGTGCGGTAAGCGCAATTACATCTCCTAACCCAAAACGAGCGGGAGCATCACTCCTGTACCGATGAAGAACAACAGGAGTGCCGGCGCCGGCGAACCGGCGGGGCGGCGAAGCCGCATCCAGCGCCGCCTCAAGCGTTCGTCGATGAAGAGGTTGGCGAGGTGCCGTCGTTCGAGCGTACGGAACGTCAGCGCCAGCGCTATGCCGTAGATCAGGTGACCGATTAGCGACGGCACCTGCGCGTCAGCCGCTGCCGTCGTCCAAGTGAATGAACCGCCGAGCAGTACCGGAAAAAGCGTCAACGGCCCGAGGAACCACCAAATAAGCCCGTAGAGCGCGCCCCAACCGATTGCTTCGAGTTCCGTCGCTGCTTCGTAGTGGAAACATGCGCCGTAAGTAGCGCCGATCACAAACGAGATGCCGACATGAACGAGGAATCCGACCGCAATTGAATGCGCGCCAACGAGTTGTGCGACGCGCGTAAGCGCTCCGGTCTCGGCCATGATGATGCTGAAGAGCAACCCCGCAATCAGGCTTGCGGCCGCACCGCGCCAGAGAGACGACAGCGCAACCGTGCCCGACCCCTCGGCTTGCCTATTGAGCGGATCGGAACGCTCGAATAACCAGAGCCAAATGCTGTCGACTATCGCGTACAACAGGCCGACGATGAGCCCGTAGATGATGTGCCCGATCAGCGATCCGAAAAGCATTCCCGCATGCTCGGCGGTCCATTCGGGCCGGGTGCCCAAGAGCAGCGGCAACATCGTCAATGGTCCGACGAACCACCAGAAGACGCCGTAAGCTGCCCCCCACCCGAGACTCGACCCCAGCCCGCGAACCTCGCGCTGAAAGAGAAGCCCGAAGGTCGCCCCGATGACGATCGCGATTGTAAAATGAAGGACCACACCAACTTGTGGCGAGTCCGAGCGCACGATTCCAGCGATGAGCGGGAAGAATCCCGCCTGTTCCATCCACTTCCCGAATGCCCAGCCGCCGAAGATTCCGGCAAATCCGCCAGCGCAAAGCGCCCGCGCGATGCTAAAGCGGGGTCCTGACCGTGGCCCAGGCATCCGGCCCACCGTCGCGACGACTAACGCGAGCGGTACGGCCGCGAGAGACAGCCCAACGAGTGACGCAAAGTGCGCGCGCGCCACGTCGAGCATCGCGTTCGATCCGTGTGCGGGACCTCCGAGCGCTGAGGCCGCGCAGACGCTGAGCCAGACGACGAAGGCATAACCGAGCCCCCACACAAGCGCCGCGCCGGGTTCGAGCCGACGGTTCCCGAGCGCAATAGCAAATAGCGCTCCGAGAGCCGTGCCCCACGCGAGTATAACGAATACGTTGCCCGCAAGACCCGAGGGAAGCGCGGCAAGGAGAAGTGCGCCGAGCGCTCCGCCAATGGCGCCGGCGCCGATGCGAGGTCGCAGGCTCATATCAGTTCAATCGTCTGCACGGTATCGCGCGGAAAATACAGTTCCGCAACCCAGTCAACCAAGACACGGACTTTCCTTTCAAAACCCGGGAGCTTCGACAAGTAGACAGCTCGCCACATTAGCCACGCCAGGAGTCCGGAAAACCGCAGTTTGCGCCTCGTCAACGGTGCGCGAACTTCAGCGCAAGCCGCCTGGTGCCCGATGACGCAAAGCGAACCGCGCGCTTCGAAACGAAAGTCGCGCGGCATCTCGTTCCGCAGCACCGCGCGGATGTTGAAGGCGAGCGTCGCGGCTTCGCGCAGAGCGTGCTGCGCCGTCGGAGGGTAGGTCCCGCCCTCTGCAAGATTCGGAATCGCGGCGCAGTCGCCAAGTGCCCAAAGGCCGGTGTGCCCGGGCACCGACATGCAGGCATTTACGATAACGGCGCCGCGCTTGTCGCGAGCAACATCGAGGCTCGCGATCAACGGGTTCGGGGCCGTGCCCGCCGTCCACACCAACGTGTTTGCTTCGATTTCTTCGGACGGGTGTAACAAGACGGTGTCGGCAGTCGCATTCGCGACTTGTCTGTTCAGCTTGAACTGCACTCCGCGTTCGCTCATTCGTTCCAGCGCATATGCCGCCAGACTCTCGCTCAACTCAGGAAGAATCCGCTCTCGTGCGTGAACGACTACGACGCGAAGTTCCTCAGCTGCGAGGTGCGGGTATTCGTCCAGGATCCCTCGAGCGAAGTCGTTCAGTGCGCCCGCCAGCTCGATGCCCGCAAACCCGCCGCCGGCAACCACGAACGTGAGCAGCCGCCGCCGCACGTCCGGGTCCGGCTCACCCTCGGCGCGTTCGAAGAGGGCGATGACGTGATTGCGAATGCGGATCGCGTCGGGTAATGACTTAAAGTCGAGCGCCACGCGTTTGATGTTCTCTTGTCCGAAAAAGTTCGAGACGCCGCCGAGTGCGAGAATGAGCTCGTCGTATTCAAGGTACGAGGGTCCCTCTGCCGGGACTCCGGGTTGGAACGCGACACGACGGCTCTCGAGATCCACTTCACATACGCGCCCGCGCACAACTCGAGTCCGGCGCAAACTCGAGCGCAGCGGACTGCTGATGTGTGTCGGCTCGATGCTGCTTCCGGCGACTTCCGCCAGCATCGGCGTGAACAACAGGGCGTTTGAATCGCTGACCAGCGTGATTTCGACGGTGCGATCCGCTGCGAGCAGCTCCTCCAGCTTCGCAGCCGTCGTCATTCCGGCGAACCCTCCACCCAAGATCAAGACGCGCTTCCGGTCTCGTTCCGGCGCCGCAGGCCGTACAGGCCTCAAGCGCGCGGCGATTCGGCGCACCGTATTAGCGGATGCCCCCAGAGTCAGTCCGAGGAGTACCCACAAGATTAGCGCAGGAAAGGCCGCGCGCAAACCAGCTGCGGTCCACGCCGGGGCGGAGTCACGTACTGCGGGAGCGACAACGAGCTCGAGGATTGCCCAGAGCGGAATAGCAAGGGCCGCTGCCGTGAATGCGTTGTCGAGCCATGCGCTTCGCGGCGCTTGATAGTCCATTGTTTCTAACTCATGAATGGAATGACTTTTCACTTCGGATCACGACGACTGCAAGCGCCCAACCTGCGGACGTACGAGTGCGTACAAGATAGCCTTCGCTGGTTTTATCGTATACTTGAAATCCGGCGCTTACGGCGTCCTGGATGGAAGTGAACGTAAGGATTCCGAGCATGTCGATCTCCGATTCGGGTGTCTGGTTCAGCGCGTCGCTGATCCACGTTCACTATGAGTCGGGAGCGTAGGAGCCGCTGTAATGGTCACTACACTCGTGCGGAGATGCCGTGTTTTCACTCGCTTTTGCACTTGAGGGAACGCTCGTAGTCACGAGCGATTTAGAGCGGACTGCTTTCCGGCGTCTATGCGCAGAATTCATGACTCCGGCTGCGATGCGGATTGCCGAAGTCGACGTGGATAAAGCATTTACCGAACATCGATCGGCGTTCGAAGACGGTGGGGAGGCGCTTAACAGAGTGATCGCAGGAGCGATTCAAACAGCGACCGGCGTGGCAGTTTCGGACCCGTGCTCAGTTGCCGCCCGGTATCGCCACATCGCGCGAGAGGTCGCCGCCGAAAGTGTAGCACCGTTGCCCGGCGTGCAACCGCTGCTGGACGAGCTGCGGCGGCTCGCCGTGCCGCAGGCGATCTTAGCGAATGGCTTGAGCGGCGCAGAGTCTCGCAAAGCGCAATCACTCGGCTTTGAGGGTCCGGTATTGGTAAGTGAGGATATAGGCGCAAAAAAACCAGATCCGCGCATGTTCGCCGCCCTTGCGGAAGCGCTGATGCTTCCGGCTGAAGCGATTTGGTATGTCGGATCGAACCTTGACGTTGATATCAATCCCGCGTACGACTTGGGATTTACTGTCGTTTGGGTTGCACCCGAAACGGAACACGAATTGCAGCGGTTTGATTCACGCTTCCATCGCGTTCACCGTATTGACGAAGTGTTGGAATTGATAAAGGAACCGTACACGCGTGCAATGTTAGGGCTGCGTTACATCATGCGCAGCGCCCTCGCCTGGCGCCCCGGGCACTTCATTCCCGGCGTCGAGCCGGATACGAGCAATTGATCGTTACGTGGATTTTAGGTTATCGCGCGAGCACCATTGACTTGCCGGCCATGTGGAGGAACCCATCTTTGACCAAATTCGAAAGGTGCAACGTAACCGTTTCGCGCGTACTTCCGATCAGCGACGCTATTTCGGCGTGAGTGAGGTATAAATCGAGCCGGGTTCCGTGTTCTTCTCGTACGCCGTGTTCTTGCGCCAAACGTTCCAGTAGCCGAATCAGCCGCTCCTGCACTTTCAGATACGCAACTTCTTCAACAATTGCAAGCGCGTCATCACGCTGCTCCCGGAGATACTTTGCGATATTGAGTGCGAGAACCGGATGGCGCGAAACCATCGCGAAGATGTCTTCGGCGCGCGCCATGCAGAGCAGGGTCGGTTCAAGGCAGCGCGCTACCGTCGTGCGCTCGAGATTCTTTTCGTTGAAGATGACCTCTTCACCGAAAAGGTCACCTGGACCCAAAACAGAGATGAGAACCTCTTTCCCGTCCTCGGTCAAGTGCGCGATCTTGACTTTGCCGGACTTCACGAGGTAGACGATGCGGGCATCGTCGCCCTGATCGAAGATCGTCGTCTTTGCCGGCACCATCTTTTGAACAAAGAAGTGTTCGCAATTTGAAACGGTATCCTCGGAGGCGCGTTCGAAGAGGCGCGACCGTTTGAGATACCACAATTTGTTTTCCATACCTTACCTACGAACGCTTGATCTTCGGAATTGGATTATATCACCTCACGAAGCGCGAAGGGCTTGCCCCCCGGCGGGCATGGACGCGACGAGCCCACGGACGGAAACGCACGTTTTGCTCAGAAGGTCGGCGAGCCGAATCGACGTGTAAAACGCATCAGCAACCGTTGAGAATTCCGGAAACACCGGCAAGTGACCATCGTTCTGCGCTGCGCCCGAAACGAGCAGCGAGCAGAGCGCGAGCAGATCCTCCGAGGACACCTCTAAACCACGCTCATCAATGAGTGTCAATGTCTCACCGGCTTCGTCGAAATACATGCCGCAACTCGCGCCGTGCTCGCGAACTGCGTCCGCTATTCTTTCGACGGAATTTGTCTTTACGAAGTTCATGTGCAACCCGGCTTCTCGAAACGCTTCGCAAAGAACGTCTTCCAGATGCGCGCTCGTCATATTGAGGATCAACCGAAAGCCGTTTCGCTCGAGCGAATTTCCTCGAGGAATGGCTTTTGCGATCTGCTCGGAGTAAAGGGCGAACGGCTTCTCACGCGACTCATCGAGCGTCCCGATCTCGTCTACTGAGACCTTACGAAACTCGCCTCTTGCGAAAATGCCCTCGATCTTTCGCTGAAGCGCACGCGATGCGTTCATGCCGTTTGCGTCGACGAATTCGATGATGAGTGCCGACGCATCGGCAGGATCTATGCGAACGTATACGCCGCCTTGGTCGCTGCTTCGAACGGCAGCGCGGACGATGGGCATCTGGATCGGAAACGTCGAGCTGACATCGACTCCAACGCTCAAAAGCCCGCTGGTGAAAGAAGCTGCAACGACGCGCGAGGACTTATGGCCGTCACCGCCGACGAACACTGTGTTGCCACACTCGAGCGTTGAACCAAACGCTTCGCCTAGACGCGCGGCAAATTGCGAGTCGATTTCTATATTTGCGATACCGCGCACGCCGTCGTCGCAGAAGAGCGACTTCGGCCACACGAGCCGATGAACCATGGACATTGAAACGGTTGCTCCCTTAGCCACTTCCGAATGTGGCCAGATCGTGATTTGTCTGTTTACTGTTGCGTTGCTGCCGATAACGCTTATGGCACCGAGGACGGCGCCGTCTGCAATTGAAGCCCGTGCACCGATTCTCGTCGCGCTTGCGATCACGCAGTCGTGTACCGTCGCGCGCGCACCCACGTGAACGTTCTTCCAAAGCACAGCATCTTCGGTCTCTGCACTGCTGCAGATCACAACATTATCGCCGACCACGGAGCCGGCGAGACGCGCACCTGATTCGACGCAAACGCCGTTGCCTAAAACAAGCGGCGCCTCTAAGACCGTATTCGCGTGGATAACACAGCCGTCGCCGAAGCGAATCCCGGGCGCAAGCTCGGCGCCAGGTAGGTCCAGGCGCACCCGACCGTAAAGCGCATCTTCGTTTGCAGCCTTGTATTGTTCGAGTGTGCCGACGTCGCTCCAATACCCATCGACCTCGAAGGCACGGAGGGGACGCTTCTCGGCAAGCATCCGTGGGAAGACGTCCTTAGCAAAATCGCAAGGTTGGCCGTCAGGTATGAGCTCTAAGACCGACGGTTCCAGCACGTAAATGCCGGTGTTGATCGTGTCCGAGAACGCCTCGCTCCAGGACGGCTTCTCTTGAAAGCGCAGGATATTGCCATTGGCGTCGGCATCGACCACGCCGAACTCTCGAGGGTCGTCAACGCGACGAACTGCAATCGTGGCGTGTGCGCCGCCGGCCCGGTGGTCCTCGATGAGCGCACGCAAATCAATGTCGGTAAGCGCGTCGCCTGAGATGACGAGAAGCGAATCGTGAGCCAGAAGGCTGCGGGCGAGGCCAACGGCTCCCGCGGTCCCCATCGGCGATTGTTCACGGGCGTATCGCATCCGAACATCAAACGCATTTCCGTCCCCAAAGTACGACTCGATTGCATCGCCTTTGTAATGGACGGTCGCTACGACGTCGCTAAGGCCGTGACGTCGCAGCAAATCTACAATGTGGTGCATTACCGGTTTGTTGGCGATCGGGGCGAGCGGTTTGGGTAGTTCGAGCGTGAGCGGGCGAAGCCGCGATCCTTCGCCTCCCGCCATGACGACAGCAATCATGTCTGCGAGTGTGGCGAAACTCGAACGCCGTCGCTGTAATGGTGCTTACGCCGCCGCCCGCGTGCCCCACCTAGACTCGAGCCATGGTAACGTCCCTACGCGAGCATTGGCGTCATTACGTCATCGAGGCCGCGGCGCTCGGCGCGTTCATGGCGGTCGTGGGAATTGTGGCCGTCGCGCTCGCTAAGCTTCCCGACCCAGCCCGCTCGTTCATGACGGCACACGCGATGCTCCATCGCTTGATCTTCGGAACGGCGATGGGGCTAACCGCGATCGCGATCGTCTACTCACCTTGGGGCCGTACTTCGGGAGCGCACATCAATCCGGCAGTGACGCTTACGTATTTTCTTCTCGACAAGATGGGGTTCTATGACGCGCTCTTTTACGTAGCCGCACAGTTTCTGGGCGCAACGATCGTTTTTGCAGCCGTGGCCCGGCTTCTCGAGCCCGCGATCGCTCAACCGGAGATTCACTACGTCGTCACGCAACCGGGCATGTTCGGCCCGTTTGTCGCGCTCGGGGCGGAGTTTGCAATCGCATTCGTGATGATGACCGCAATCCTGCACCTTTCGAACTCCTCACGATTCGCGCGTTATACGGGATTGTGCGCAGGTGCGCTAGTCGCCGCATACATCACGTTTGAAGCACCGCTTTCCGGAATGAGCCTCAACCCTGCGCGCACCTTCGCCTCGGCGTTCGCTGCCGGCGATCCCACGGCGCTTTGGATTTACTTTATCGCGCCGCCGGCCGGCATGCTGACCGCCGCGCTCGTCTACGTGTACGCGCGCGGAGCGCGTTCGGTGCGCTGCGCAAAACTGAATCACCCCGCAACCGGAGAGTGCATATTCCGCTGCGGTTATCGTCAATCTCAGGAGCAACGCTATGCATGACCATTATGACGCCATCATCATCGGAACGGGAGCGGGTGGCGGAACGTTAGCGCACAAGCTTGCGCCGAGCGCGAAGAAGATTCTGATCCTGGAACGCGGTCCATTCTTGCCGCGGGAACGCGAGAATTGGGATACCGTTGCGGTCATGCAAAAGGAGCGCTATCACACTACCGAAGTGTGGTACGACCGCCACGGCAAACCGATTCATCCCGGTACGGGATACTGGGTCGGCGGCAACACCAAGGTCTATGGCGCCGCGCTCTTTCGTTTGCGCGAGCGTGATTTCCAGGAGGTTGCGCATAAAGGAGGCATTTCGCCCGCATGGCCGCTATCGTACGACGACTTCGAGCCGTATTACGCAGAAGCGGAACGCCTTTACGGCGTCCACGGCAGACGCGGAAGTGACCCAACGGAACCGGCGTCGGGCGAAGCCTATCCATTCTCCGCCGTGCCGCACGAGCCGCGCATTCAAGAGATAGCCGACGGCCTTACCCGAAACGGCTATCATCCGTTTCCCGTGCCGCTGGGCGTGCGCTTACATCCGCAACGCCTCGCGAGCCCGTGCATTCGCTGCAGCACGTGCGACGGTTTTCCGTGTCTCGTCGATGCGAAAGAAGACGCCGATACAACGTGCATCCGCCCGGCGCTCAAACACCCGAACGTGACGCTGATCACCGAGGCGACCGTCGTTCGTCTCACTACGGATGCCTCGGGCCGCATCGTCGACGGCGTTGTCGCGAACATCGAAGGGCGTGAGGAACGATTCAGCGGAGATGTCGTCATTGTCGCCGGCGGAGCGATCAATTCCGCCGTACTCTTGCTCCATTCGGCGAACGCCGCTCACCCGAACGGACTTGGAAACGCCAACGACTTAGTGGGGCGAAACTTCATGAAACACAACAACGGCGCGATTGCCGCTGTCGGTAGGAAGCCGAACCGCACGGTCTTTCAGAAAACGCTCGCGATGACGGACTTCTATTGGGGCGACGAACGCTACCCGTACCCCATGGGCAGCGTTCAGCTTCTCGGAAAGCTGAATAAAGATATGCTGCGCGGCGATGCGCCGCCGCTCACTCCCGATAAAGTCCTCGATGAACTCGCGACGCACTCGGTCGACTGGTTCCTAACGACCGAAGATTTACCGGATGAAGACAACTGCGTGCGCATCGACCGCGATGGCCGCATTATCCTCGACTACACCGAAAACAATCTCGAATCGTACGAGACGCTTTCCGCTCGCTTCACGCATGCGTTGAAATCGATCGACTGTGCGAATTCGATCGTCCCATGTTCCGTCTACCTGCGTAAACAGATTCCGCTCCAAGGAGTCGCTCATCAAGTCGGCACGTGCCGCTTCGGTAACGATCCCGCGAACTCGGTGCTCGATGAAAACTGCCGTATGCACGAGCTCGACAATGTCTACGTCGTCGACGGCAGTTTCTTTCCCTCGAGCGGAGCCGTCAACCCGTCGCTCACGATCATCGCTAATGCGCTCAGAGTCGGCGATCATCTTCTCGAACGTATGGGCGCGGCTGCATCAGTTCGCTTGCCGGTGGGCGCGAACGAATGAGGTGGCGAGTGCGGTTTACGCGTATTGGGCTCGCTCTTTCACTGCTTACGCTGGTTGCGGCATCACCGCCGCAACCCGCTGCCGAGGCAGTGGGTCCCGTCGCAATCACGGTTGCCGATCTCCGTCGTTCCGTAGCGTTTTACACGAACGTGCTTGAGTTTAAGGAAGAGTCCGAGAACGAAGTCGCAAGCCCTCAAATCGACGAGTTGGAAGGGGTTCGCGGCCTTCGGCTGCGCATCGCGCATCTAGCACTCGGCGATGAACGAATAGAACTCATGCAGTACCTCGCTCCCAAGGGACGCGCGTTTCCGGCAGACTCGCGCGCTAACGATCGTTGGTTTCAACACATCGCCATCGTTACGTCAAACATGAACGCCGCTTATGCTCGTTTGCGTGCGTACCATGTACGCAACGCATCGACCGGGCCGCAACGTCTTCCCGACTGGAACAAAAACGCCGGAGGCATACGCGCATTCTACTTTCGTGACCCGGACGGCCATTATCTCGAGCTCTTGCACTTCCCGCCCGATAAAGGACGTGCGAAATGGCACACCGGCAAGGGTCGACTCTTCATGGGGATCGATCATACGGCGATCGTCGTGTCGAATACCGGCCAAAGTTTACGATTCTATCGCGACATGCTCGGCATGCGCATTGTCGGCACGAGTGAAAACTACGGAAAAGAACAAGAGCATCTCAACAACGTTCCGGGCGCCCATTTGCGCATCACGTCGTTACGGGCGCAAGACGGCCCGGGAATCGAGCTGCTCGAATATCTCTCTCCTCGAGACGGACGGCCGGCCCCAGCTAATGAACGCGCGAACGATCTCGTGCATTGGCAAACGACGATTATCTGTACGAACGTCGACTCGGAAATCACACTGCTCGCAAAAGCGCACGTGCCGTTGATCTCCGGCGGCGTCGTCGGCGCTCCCATCGCGGATATTGCAGAGGGAGCCGTCGTCAGTGATCCTGATGGGCATGCTATGGAGCTTGTGCAACCCTGAGAGCGTACCACGCTCGAAGAATTTCGGCGACCGACCACGCTTGGGCGATACACCCGTTCGGCCGAAACGGTTCCGCGGCATCGGTGATCTCTCCGAGCGTACCCACGCCGTAACCCGCCACTTGCGTTCCAGCGGTTTGGAGTATATTCTGAGCCGCTGCGCGATCGCCATAGACGCGAAAGTGCGCGAGCGCATATGGCCCAAGAAGCCAAGTCCAAACCGTTCCTTGATGGTATTCACCGTCGCGATCGAGTTGCGCGCCTCCGTAGTATGGACGGAATTGTGCATCGTCTGAAGCAAGGCTCCGCAATCCGTGCGTTGTAACGAATGCGCGTGCGCATACGTCGACGACGCTGCGTTGCTGTTGCGGCGAGAGCGCAGTTTGCGGAAGAGCGACCGCAAAGATTTGATTCGGGCGAAGCGACGCATCGTCGCCGTTCGGACCGTCGAGCACGTCAAAGCAGTAGCCACGTTCGGGATTCCAAAAGCGAGCGAAATTCGCACGGACCTTTGACTCCAGATCGTCGCACTCGCGATCCGGCGTCTCGAGCATGCGGCCGAGTTGCGCGACCGTATGAAGCGCGTTTAGCCATAAGGCGTTGACCTCGATGGGCTTGCCCATTCGCGGCGTAACGACCCAATCACCGACTTTCGCGTCCATCCATGTCAACTGGACTCCATGTTCGCCCGCCGAAATCAAGCCGTCCTCCGGATCGCAATGGATGTTGTAGCGAGTGCCCTCTCGGTAGCAGCGCACGATCTGCTGTAAAACCGGGAAGAGCTGCTTGAGGGTCATGGCGTCGTTCGTCGCCTCAATGTATTGCCGGACGGCTTCGATGAACCATAGCGAGGCGTCGACATCGTTGTATTCCGGTGTCTCGCCCGCGTCGGGAAAAAAATTCGGTAACATGCCGCGATCGAGATAACGGCTAAAGGTCGTCAGAATCTTTGCGGCGATCGGTGCACGCTTCGTCGCGAGAGTTAGGCCGGGAAGCGCAATCATCGTGTCACGCCCCCAATCACCAAACCAGTGATAGCCGGCAATGACGGATAGAGCCTCGGGATCGCTTTCGATCGGGCGACGCACGATGAACTGGTCGGCCGCCAGCGTAAGACGAGCGATCCAAGGCGGCACATCGTCCGCGGCGCCTAGTACGTAGTCTTCGTGTACGCGCTGCCGCTCGCGTGCGGCTGCGCCGTCGAGCGATGCGCCGGGATCGGTGCTTGCCGTGAACGTCACGGTCTCGCCTTGAGTAAGCGTCACGAAGAACGTCGCAGCATGCAGATGATCTTCGCTGTCATCCAAGCCGCGTGCGCGTTCTTCAGCGAGGTCGTAGTTTCGGTACCACTCGTGCGCGGGTTCGCACGCTGCGCGGTCGGAGCGCACGGTAAATGAAGTTGCTGCATCGTATGCGCGAACGTGTATGCCGTCGGAGAGTCCGTCGATCGACATTCGCCAGTCGGCGGCATGCGTGTTGCCGTGGAAGTCTCGGTAATTCACCATTGCCTGCACGCGCAGCGAAACCGCTTTGCTCGCGCGGGCGAGCGTGTAGGTAACGTATGTTGTATTTGCGCCCTGCTCCATCCACACGCGTTTCTCGAGAAGAACGTCGGAGCACGCGTATGTCCAGGTCGGAACCGCGCCTTCGAGGTGAAACCGCTCGAGATAGCAATAGCCATCAGGCGCTAGTGTCCCGTCATGCCAACGTGTTGTTGCAAGAGAATACGTCGTTCGATCGTAGTCGAGGCTCTCGTCGAGCGATGCTAAGAGGACGGTTCGTCCGACGGGCGGCTTCAGAGCAGCGACGAGCAGCGCGTGATAACGCCGCGTCTGTATCCCCGAAATCGTCGCGGACGCAAATCCGCCCAGCCCATTCGTAACGAGCCACTCGCGCTTCGCGCTCGTCGCGAGATCTCCACAAAATTCGCGACCGAACGCGATCTCGCTCAGGGTGCCGCTGCTGCGCATATCGGTTCATCTTCCGGAATCTGCGACGCGAACAAGCGCGCGAGTCCCGGGAACGCTTCCGCATACGTGGGATGAACATGCACCGATTCGTCGAGCACGTGCCACGTCGAGCCGCATTGAATGTGCGCGAGCAGTACGTGGACGAGCTCCGCTGCCTCGTATCCGACCAGCGTTGCCCCGATGATTTTGTCCGTGTCCGCATCGATGACGATGCGATAGAAGCCGCGCTCTTCACCCCATTCGATCGCGCGCGCGACCGAGTCTAGGCGCACGGTCGCGCGGCGCGCGTTGATTCCGCGCGCGCATGCCTGGTCGTACGTAAGGCCCACGCGGCCGACCTGTGGTTCCGTGTACATCGCATACCCGAATGCGCGGTCGTCGCGCGTTCGATTGCCCCCGTCGAGGATGGAGAGGAGGCGCCGATGGTCTTCCCACGATACGTGGGTGAACGCCGGCTGGCCGCAAACGTCCCCGATAGCATAAACTCCGGCACATGACGTTCGAAATTGCGCGTCGACCGCGACGTAGCCGCGCTTGTCGAGAGCGATACCCGATGCACCAGCATGTAATGCTGCGGTATTCGGTTTGCGTCCGGTGGCGACCAATAGCTGTTCGCCTTCGACGCTTTCGTTTTGGGTTTGCACTTTAAATACGCCGCCGGCGTAGCTCACCGCGTCTAGACAAGTGTCCAAGTGAAGCTCGATACCGTCTTCCACGAGCGACTCTTGCAAGAGCGCGCTCACGTCAGCTTCTTCGTTATTGGCGACGCGCTCGTTACGATGAAATACGTGCACCGTACTGCCCACACGCGCCATGCCCTGACCGAGTTCGAGGCCGATATAGCCGCCACCGATGACCAGCAAACGTTGGGGCAGTTTCGTCTGATTGAAGAACGTCGCGTTCGTCAAACATGGCGTATCGGCCAGTCCCGGGACGGCCGGAATGTCTGCGGAAGTGCCGGTGTTGATAACGATGACCGGCGCGGTTACCTCGATACCTGCACCGCTGACGATCCGTTCGCCCGTAAACGCAGCCTCCGCCTGGATGACCTCCACGCCCGCTTCCGCAAGCCGGCGACGCGTGCCGTCGCTGAAGGACCGCACGATCGATCGAACGCGTTCCATCACTTGTGGAAAATCGACGTCGACGGTAGCGTCAACGCCGAGTCGCTTCGCTCGGCGCGCGCGGCCGGCGGAGTGGGCCGCGGCGAGAAAAGCCTTTGACGGCGTGCATCCGTTGTTGATGCAGCTTCCGCCTAGTTTGCCGCGCTCGAAGAGTGCTACGCGCTTTCCGCGCGTAGCGAGTTCCGTTGCAAGCGGTACGCCACCCTGTCCGCTGCCGATGATGATAACGTCCGCAGAATTCACACGCGCACCGGTTTGCGTTTGGTACCTAGCGAGTGGGTAAGGGGGTCCTTTGATTGCCCGCAGTACTCCGCGCACTGTCCGATAAGCTTTGCGACGACGCCGGTCCAACCGGTCTGATGACTTGCCCCGACTCCCGCGCCGTTGTCACCATCGAAATACTCGTGGAACGGAACGTAGGCTTGCCAGTGCTCGTCGTTCGCAAAGACGTCATGTGCACCGAACACGGGGCGTTGTCCACGTTCATCCCGCGCAAAGATGCTCATGAGGCGATGAGAAAGCTCGGTCGCGACTTGCCAAAGGTCGAGGGAGCGCCCAGATCCCGTCGGACACTCAACTTTGTATTCGTCGCCGAAATAGTGGTGGAACTTTTGCAAGGCTTCGACGAGCAGAAAGTTCAGCGGAAACCAAATCGGGCCGCGCCAGTTCGAGTTTCCACCGAAGAGACCCGTCGTCGATGTTGCCGGTTCATAGTCGATCCCGTACTCGACGCCGTCGAAGCGCAACACATACGGACGGTCTGCATGATATCGAGATACGCTGCGAATGCCGTGCGGAGAGAAGAACTCCGATTCATCGAGCATCTTTTGGAGAATGCGATGGAGCTTCGATGGGCCGGCAATTGCGAGCAGGCGGCGAGCACCGATTCCTTCGGTTTCCATGCAGGCAACGTTCTCACGCAAATCCGGGCGATTTTTGATGAACCATTCCATGCGGCGAGTAAACTCGGGCAATCGCTCGAGGACGTCGGGCTCGAGAATTTCGACGGCCATGAGCGGAATGAGACCAACCATCGACCGCACTTTGATCGGGATCTGTTCGCCGTCGGGAAGCGACAGTACGTCGTAGTAGAACCCGTCGTCCTCGTTCCAAAGACCATGCTCTCTCTCGCCTTCGGTCGAATTCATCGCGTCCGCGATATAGAGGAAATGTTCGTAGAACTTTGAGGCGATGTCTTCGTACGATGGGTCACGCTGAGCGAGCTCGAGTGCGATCGCGAGCATATTGAGAGCGTAGACTCCCATCCAGCTCGTGCCGTCGGATTGATTGAGATGACCGCCGGTCGGCAGCGTTGCGCTACGGTCGAAAACGCCGATGTTGTCGAGACCCAAGAATCCGCCTTGAAAGACATTGTTGCCGGCTTGGTCCTTACGGTTCACCCACCACGTGAAGTTCATCAACAGCTTCTGGAAGACGCGCTCCAGGAACAGATAATCACCTTCACCGCGCAGCTTTTTCTCGATTTTGAATACGCGATATGCCGCCCATGCATGAACGGGCGGGTTGACGTCGCCGAATGCCCATTCGTATGCCGGAATTTGGCCGTTGGGATGCATGAACCACTCACGCGTTAGCAAAATCAGCTGCCGCTTTGCGAAGTCCGGATCGATTGTCGCAAGAGGAATAACGTGGAACGCAAGATCCCATGCCGCAAACCACGGGTATTCCCATTTGTCGGGCATCGAGAGAACGTCGTCGGTGTAGAGGTGAGTCCACTCGCGATTGCGGCCGCTGCACCGTTCCTGCGGAGGCGGCGGTGTCAGCAGATCGCCTTCGAGCCAGTCGCGCACGACGAAAGAATAATGTTGCTTGCTCCAAAGCATTCCGGCGAGCGCCTGACGTTGAATCGAACGCATATCGTCCGAAAGCGGAAACGGCGTAAGCTCGCCATAGAAAGCATCCGTCTCGGCGCGCCGCTGTTCCAGCACGCGCTCGAAGCCGTCAAAAGGTTTTATCAACCCGCCGCGATCGCACAATCGCAAACGAACGGTCTTCGTTTCTAACGGGGAGAACTCTAAGGTGTAGTGTGCGCTTGCCTTTGTGCCGGTGCTGGCCGGATTCACGGCATCGCGCCGTCCTGAAACGATAAAATCGTTGATCCCGTCTTTGACGTAGGCTGCGTGGTTTTCGACCCCAAAGAGACGCTGGAAGTTCGTTTCGTTCTCGGTAAAGAGCAACTCCCCGCCGGTCTCGCAATAGAGATAACCCGTCCCAAGCGTCGGATGACGTGCCTCGATAACGGGACCATCCGCAATGGTACCACTCGAGAGTTGCGGTCTCTCTGCGCCCGGCGCCCACGCCCAGGTATTGCGAAACCAGATCGTCGGCAGCACGTGCAATGCGGCGGCTTGGGCGGAACGATTTATAATCGTGTAGACGACGTATATGTCGTCAGGTGCGTCTTTTGCATATTCGACGAACACGTCGAAGTACCGGTTATCCACAAAGATGCCAGTGTCTATGAGCTCGAACTCGGCATCGTCGCGCGAACGGCGGCGATTTTCCTCAACGAGTTGCGCGTACGGAAAAGCGCGCTGCGGATATTTGTAGAGCGCCTTCATGTACGCGTGCGACGGCAGACCGTCGAGGTAATAGTAATATTCCTTGACGTCCTCACCGTGGTTGCCTTCGTTTCCGGTAAGACCGAAGAGACGTTCCTTGAGGATTGGATCCTCGCCGTTCCACAGCGCGAGCGCAAGGCAAAGCCGCTGGTGATTGTCGCTAAAGCCGAGCAGGCCGTCTTCGCCCCAGCGATAGGCGCGCGAGCGCGCGTGATCGTGCGAGAGATACTCCCACGCTGTTCCGCCTACGCTATAGTCTTCGCGAACCGTGCCCCACTGACGCTCGCTCAGGTACGGACCCCAGCGGCGCCAATAGGCCACGCGTTCGCGATCGTCATCGAGACGTTTGCGCTCGAGCTTCGCGCCGCTGCGTTTAAACATGTTGCGCAACTTCACAATACGGTTTAATAACCCCGTCACCGTCCGTGAGCAGGGCGAGCAATTCGTTGAAGTTTTCGAGACCGACTACGCGATGCGTCAAGAGTTTTTTCAGCCACCCGGGCCAGGTGAGTTCGCATTTCGAAAAGTCGTTGACGCCCATCTCGAAATACTCGCGGTTAGCATTCACGGTTCCGACCATCACTTTGTTCCCGAGCACGAATCCCAAATTTATTCGGTCGGCCGGCACCTCGATCGTGCGACTGCCGCCGGTGACGCTCGATAAAATCAGGACCCCGTTCTTGCCGAGTGCTTCCATTGCGTCGAACACAAGTGGCGAGAAACCCGTTGCTTCAAAGATCATATCGAACGGCCCGAGTTCGGCGGCAGCATCGCGCAAAGAGAGCTGGTTCGTGCTGTGGTACGTTGCGCCGATTTCCTCGACGAGCGCTGCGTTAAGGTACGGCTGTTCCGTCTTGGAAAACGTGTGCACTTCCAGGCCTCGCGCGCGCAGTGCCATCGTTGCCAGCAAGCCGATCGTTCCGGCCCCAAGCACCGCGGCCTTGCGCGGGCGCCATACGCGCAAGCGTCGCTGTATTTCGAAGGCTTGCGCGATGCCTTTTTCGACGACGCTTGCGGGTTCGAGCAGAACTGCTACTTCCTTGAGCCCGCTCGGGACTTTGACGACGTATTCCGGGTCCTCGACGTAATATTCCGTCAAGAAACCATGGCGAAGATTGATCCCGCGTTCATAATATGTATCATCCGTCGACATGTCGTACGTGCCGATCGCATCGTAGAGGCTCGATCCGGGCCGTCGCACGGTGGCTACGACGTAGTCGCCGGGTCGCAGTCCGACCACATCCGGACCTGCCTTTTCGACGACGCCAAAGCTCTCGTGTCCGGTAATGAGGAAAGGGTCGCCCGACGGTGATGCACCATACTCTGCGGCGAGAATCTCTTTATCCGTTCCATCAACGCCCACCGACAGTACCTTGACCAGGACCTTGTTCCGGTCGCCCGGCGCAAGCTCAGGCTTTGGGACGCGTACCAGATGCGCACTGTTTTTGCGACCGGGACAGACTGCGACAGCCTTGATCTCAAGTGAACCATTGCTCTTCATGGCAAAAGCATGCCGCGCTTTTTACCGTGGTTATGTAATGACGCTTACTTCGCCTCGGCGAGTGCTACACGCCCCGCAGAAATGCGGGGCGTTCCTCTTACCGATTCACGAGTTCACAAGCCGAGTTCGGAGAGCCCTGGATGATCTTTCGGACGTGCGCCGGGTTCCCAACGAAAAAGGCGTTCGCTTTCGTCCATTCGGACATCATTTATGCTCGCCTCCCGGCGGCGCATGTAGCCCATATCATCGAATTCCCACAATTCGTTTCCGTAGCTTCGATACCACTCTCCATCCGCGTCGCAGGATTCATAGACGAAACGAACAGCCATGCGGTTCTCGCGAAAGCCCCAAAGCTCTTTGATCAACCGATATTCGCGCTCTTGCGCCCATTTGCGACGCAGGAACTCCACGATCGCATCTCGGCCCGAAAAGATTTCGGAACGGTTGCGCCACTGGCTGTCTTCAGTATAGGCAAGTGCGACGCGTTCGGGATCGCGCGTGTTCCATGCGTCCTCGGCGGCGCGCACCTTCGCGACAGCCGTTTCGTATGTGAATGGCGGAACAGGCGGACGAGACCGCATACTCATTTCTCCCTTGCGAACGATTTGATCTCTTCGATGGTGTAACGTGGCGTGATGTGTTGTGGACAGTTCCAATCCCAGGCGACAACTGCTAGCTCAAAAACGCGTTCGATTCTCGTACGCCCTTCTTGTGCAGTGTGATCTTTACGGGTTACGTGAGCGAGGATCTTCAGTCGTGAGCGGGATGGATAGTCCATAAGGAAAAGCGCGACGCGATCGTTGTTGGCGATGTTACCCGTGGTTATGTACTGACGGTTGCCACCGTAATCGGCAAACTCGAGATGCGTTGCGTCGATCGCGCGCAGGAAGCCTCGAGGGCCGCCACGATGCTGAACATAGGGCCAGCCGTCGCTCGAGACGCTAGCCATGTAGAATGAGTCGCGGCTCTCGATGAAGGCCATCTCATCAGCACCGAGTGAGACATCACCGCTCTCGCGGGACTCCATCTTCGCATAGCTCGTCCGGGAGCCGTAGCGCTCTTGAAGAGCGCGTACGGCATCGGTGAAGGCGACTCGTGCAAACCCAGGCATCGCTACGCGGTTGCGTGAGCGCGCACCACGGGGAAATCGATCTCCGTGTCGGCAACGATATTGAGGTAGTTGGTGTAAATGTTGAACGCGATGTTGCCCATCACTTCAGCGATTTCGGCATCCGTAACGCCTGCGGCACGAAGGTTCTGCAGTTCGCTCTCGCCGATTTGCCCGCGATTGCGTACGACGAGTCCGGCGAAGTGGAGAATCGCCTGAAGTTTCGGATCGGTCGAGCGCAGCTCCCGAGCCGCTTCGATCTCTGCGTCGGTCAAGCCGGCGCCCTTTCCGATTGCGCTGTGAGCCGAGAGGCAGTAGTTGCACGAATTCAATTCGGCTACAGCGAGCGCGATGGCTTCGCGTGTCTTTGGCCGCAGCAAGCCCTTGGCGAGTGCGCCGTTCATTTGAACCATGGCGTTGAGCGCTGCCGCTGAATTCGCGGCGACACGAAACAGGTTCGGCGTGATGCCGAAGGCAGCATGAACCCCATCGAGCAACGCTTTCGTTTCGCCTTGTGCGGTCTTGGGATCGATTGTTTGAATACGTGACATTGAAGATATCCTCTCACTATTGTATTGAACGTTCGGTACAATACGGAATGAAAAAAAATGGCTTTGATTAACCGATCAGCTCCAGATACTGTTTTTCCAGTTTCTGGATCCGCTTTGTAAACACAGAGCGATCGTCGAGCGCCCGAGCCAAGACGAGCGCCCCCTCAATTTGGATGACCGTGTCGAAGGAAATCTCACGAGCTTTGCTCTTTTGAACGCCGGCATCGAGTAGCAAGCGCTCGAACCCGTGCGAATACAGCGATGCGGTTTCGCGCAGTGCCTCGCGCACTACGTCGTTGGCGTCACCAATACCAAAGATGTTGATCAGACAAGCGGCACGACCATTGTCGTAACCGTTGGCGACGTTGCGTAGTGCCGTCTTGAGTCTGCTTGTGGCAGGCTCCCCTACATTGACGAGTGGTGCGTTGACGTTGGATTTGATCCACTCGCGAGCCAGTGCGATCACCTCGCGCGCCATCCCATCCTTGCCCTCGGGGAAGTAGTGGTAGAGGCTTGCGCGCCCTAATCCCGTCGCTTCACTCAAGCGCGCCAGCGTGGCGCCCTCGTACCCGAAGGTACGGAAGGCGTCAAAAAGGCGTCGCACGACTTCATCGCGCGGGATCAGGGCGGCTGGCATGACAGAACCCACTATACATTGTATCGAACGTTCGGTCAAGACGAACCTGCCTTCAATTCTAATCCCAAGCGACGACCCAGCCGCGCGCGAACGCAAAAGCTGCAATACTCGCTTCGACGGCGAACGAGGTAAACGGCGACTTGAACCGTACGCATCCCCAGATCACGAGCAGCAACCCGAACGTCGCTACGAACTCTGCGAACCACTGTGACGGACCGGTGCGGATATGACGCGAGGCAAAGAACGGGGGCAACCCAAACATCGCGTGCGCCGCGAGCACCCCAAGAACGCCGCCAACAACTTGCGCGATGACGTAAATCACGCACTCCCGT
>JAFANA010000047.1 GCA_019232905.1 Vulcanimicrobiota bacterium | reverse complement strand
TCTCACCACTGTGATACGCGCCGAGCGGCGCGCCGTAGCGACGTCCTCCGCCGCCGTTACCGCCGCGGCGTCCACCGCCGCCGCTGCCGCCGCTGCCACTGCCGCCACGCCGGCGTCCACCACCACCGCCCGTACGCGACTCGTCCTTTCCGGGAATCTGGCGATCGCGGATGTTCGCGGGCTGCTCTTCGAACTCGAAATCGTCTTCGTATAACATGCGTTAGTTCGCGCCTTTCGTTTTCTTCTTCACCTTGTACGTCTTCGCGCCGCCCGATTGCTTCGGCAGCTTCTTCTTGCCGCCGTCAGCCGCAGCATCTTCCTGCGGGGCCGGAACGTCGGTTATCGCGTGCGCGCTATCGAGGAACGCGATCGGCTCGTGATATCTGCGGAGCAGATAGAACTGTTGCGCCATTTGGAAAATATTGGAGGAGAGCCAGTACAGCACCATTGCCGACGGCCACTGGTAACGGAACCCGATGTATCCGAGCATCAGCGGCGAGATAATCGACATCATCTTCTGCGTCTGCGCTTGTTGCGGATCCGTCGCCGGCATACTGCCGAAGCGCACGCTGATGTACATCGATGCGGCATAGAGCAGGAGCAAAATCAAGTCTGCATGCGCGAGACTCGCGGCAAAGATCGGCACGCCGAAAAGCACCGGCGAATGCTGCGACATCGCGCTTCCGATCCACAAGAAATACTGGTTCTCGTAGATCGCCTTGTTGTTGATTACCACGTAGAACACGCTGATAATGAACGGATACTGCACGAGGATCGGCAAGCAGCCGGAGAGCGGATTCGCACCCGCTTCCTTATACAGGGCCATCGTCTCGGATTGCAGTTTCTGCGGATCGTTCTTATAGCGCGTCTGCAGTTGCTTGATCTTTGGCGCTACCTTCTGCATCGCCATCATCGATTTGAACTGCTTGGAATTGAGCGGCCAGAAGATGAGGCGAATGATTGCCGCGAGGATGATCAAACTGATGCCGAGGTTGTGAATCGGCGTGTTGATCGCATTGACCAACATGGACATGCCGTTGACGATCGGGTCCAGGAACCAGTTGGTCGCGAGAATGAGGTGCAACGCTTACCTTTCCAGTGGAGAGCACGCGCGTTCCGGCACGAAATCGACGCCGCCGGGGTGCCCTGGGTGACAGCGAGCAATGCGACTCATGGCAAGCCATGAACCTCGCACCACTCCAAACCTTTGAATTGATTCGATCGCGTACTGCGAGCAGCTCGGATAGAACCGGCAATGCGGTCCCATCAGAGGCGAGATCGCGATCTGATAGAGACGAATCGGAAGAATCAAGAGATACCGCACGGACGTAACCCTATACCAATGCCCGCTGCAGATCGTTTCGCAACTGAGCGAACGGTGCCACGGCGGCGGCCGGCCGCGCGATGACGAGCACGCGCATACGGCGGCCCTTCAGCGCTTCGCGCAAAATCGCCGCCACGCGGCGGCGAACGGTGTTCCGGACGACGGCCCCTCCGACGGGCTTGCCGACCGTGATGCCGACCACTGAGATCTTGTCGTTCGGGAACGGGTCGGCACGGTAGACGGTCAAGGCTGCGGTGGCGATACGCCGGCCGCGCTGGCGCAGACGGGTGAACTCCCAACTGCGCCGCAGGCTGGCATAACTGCGCATCAGACCGTCAGGCGATGACGCCCCTTCTTGCGACGGCGCGACAACACGGCGCGGCCGTTCTTCGTGGACATCCGCTCGAGGAAGCCGTGCACGCGTTTGCGACGGCGGTTGTGCGGCTGAAACGTCCGCTTCATAGCTTGCTTTACTCTCCCAGGCAAAAATAGCCGCCACTCGGCGGCACACAGCCCCTAAGTATAGGGTTCGCCCCGGGTAGGCGTCAAGGCAAAACCCAACTTCGTCCGCCAAGACGGCCTTAAGACGGCTTGATGATAGGGATTTCCACACCTGTGGATACGCTTGTGGAAAACCTTCGATCGCAAGCGAGCCCGATGCGCCGCAAACCGGCATAAAATCGGGCTTTTTCCCAAGTGTCAAGTGTCGCCGGAAAGCTGTCGAGACGCCGTGAAAAAGCCCGAAAAATCGTTTACACCGGCCTGTGGATAAGTGGATAAATTCGCTTTCAAAAGCCGCAGGAGAGAGGCCTGATTAAGCCAACCGAAAGCGTCCTCACGGGACCCCAGGAGGGGGCGGCGGGATGCGGCTCTTCATGGTGGTCCGAGTACTACTTTTTGGTCAATGGGGACGCAGAGGATGGCGCTTGCGGTTGGCAACTCCGACATTTCAAACGAGCTTTGGAATTCGGCTTTGGAGGCTCTCGAACGCAAGTTTTCCAAGCCGATCTTCGAGATGTGGATCAAACCGATCCGTCTCGTCTCGATGCACGGTGGCGAACTGCTGCTTTCGGTTCAGAGCAATTTCGCTCGTGACTGGGTCGAGAATCGCCTCAAGGGACAGATCGCCGATGTGCTGAGCGAAGTCTTCGGCGCGCGCTGCGAGCTTCGGTTTACAGTCGCCGAAGCGGAGGCGGTGCCGCAAGCAACGCAAGCAGGCCCGACGGCCGCCGCGCCCACCCGCGCGCCCGAAGAGCTGCGCAGCTCGAACCTCAACTCGCGCTATACGTTTGAAGAGTTCGTCGTCGGCAACTCCAACCGGTTCGCTCATGCCGCTGCGCAAGCCGTCGCGTGCGCGCCCGCACGTGCGTACAATCCGCTGTTCTTATACGGCGGTGTCGGACTCGGCAAGACGCACTTGATGCACGCGATCGGTCATCGCGTGTTGATGGACAATGCAAGCGCGAACGTCGTGTACGTGACGTGCGAGAAGTTCACGAACGAATTCATCATCGCGTTACAGAACAACCGCACGCCGGAGTTTCGCAACCGCTATCGACAAGTCGACGTGCTCTTGATCGACGACATTCAATTCTTGGCCGGCAAAGAAACGACGCAAGAAGAGTTCTTCCATACCTTCAATGCGCTGCACGAATCCGGCCGGCAGTTGATCATCAGCTCCGACCGTCCGCCGAAAGAGATTCAAACACTCGAATCGCGCTTGCGTTCGCGTTTCGAGTGGGGCTTGCTGACCGACATCCAGGCACCCGACATCGAAACGCGTGAAGCCATTCTTCGCAAGAAGGCCGAGAGCGAGAAGATCCCGGTCCCCGACGAAGTGACGTCGTTCATCGCTAAAGTCATCCCGTCGAACATCCGTGAACTCGAGGGCGCCCTGATCCGTGTCGTTGCGTATGCATCGCTCACGAAGTCGCCGATCACGCTCGATTTGGCCGCAGAAGTGTTAAAGAGCGCGGTTGCGCAAGCGCCGCTGCAACGCATTACGATCTCGAAGATCAAAGAGACGGTCGCAAGCGCGCACGGTTTGACCGTGAAAGAGATGGACAACGGCCGCCGCGATCAACGCCTAGCCGCGCCGCGTCAAATCGCGATGTACATTGCGACGGAGCTCACGAATTATTCACTGCCGCAGATCGCGCGAGACTTCGGCAAGAAAGATCACACGACGGTCATGTACGCGCGCGACAAGATCAAAGATCAAATGCAACGCGACGAGGCGTACCGGAACAAGATCCGCCAACTGATCGCAATGTGCCAGAATCCATAACGTGTCATCCTGAGCTTGTCGAAGGACGGTTCCGCGAATATGCGGGGCCGTTTTTCTTTGCCGAATTGTGAATCCCCAATGTGCACCTATCGGCACACAAGGTCGAGCCTCTGTGCGTGGATAACTGCACGGGGGTCCGAAACGGTGGTTATGTGTATCGACGGGTGCCGGGCATCCACAGCTTATTCCAAGCGGAAACCCGCATCGGAACAAGCAAAAATCGAGTTATCCGCGAAATACACCGCACTACTACTGTTACGGCGGTATTAGCTAATTCTTACCCGGAACTAACGCGAGCGGAGCATCGGTGGAGTAATGAAGTTCACCTGTAACACCAAGGACATCGCAAGCGCGGTCGGCGCGGCCAGCAAGGTCGTCAACGCGCATACGACCGTACCGATTCTCTCGAACGTCTTGCTGCAGGCCGACGACGGAAAGATCTCCGTACGCGCCACCGACCTGGAATTGACTCTCGAACACGCCTTCCCGGCCGAGATCAGCGAAGGCGGCTCGGTTACGGTTCCAGCCAAGCTCTTCTCGAGCTACCTCGGGAACTTGCCCGCAGGCTTACTCGAACTCAACGGCACGCCCACGCGCGCCTCCGTCAAATGCGAGCGCAGCAACTACGACTTCCACGCGTTGCCGGCTGACGAATATCCGCCGCTTCCGGCCGCGACCAAAGGTTCGCACTTCACGATCGGCGCCAAGCGCTTCCGCGACGGCATCGACGCGACGATCTTCGCGGCATCCAGCGAAGAGGCGCGCGGCGCCGTCCTGATGGGCACGCTGCTCGAGATCGAGGGCAACAACCTTACGATGGTTGCGACCGACGGCTATCGCCTCGCAAAGTATCAAACGACGCTCGACGACGGGATTACGGGGGCGGAGAAGTACATCGTCCCGTCGCGCGCGCTCGCTGAAGCAGCGCGCAACCTAGGCAGCGGAGATCAAATCGCGGTCTCGGCACTCGGAGCGCAAAGCAATCAATTGCAGATGACCGCCGGGGATACGTCGATCACCGTTCGTCTCGTCGACGGGCAGTATCCGAACTACCAGCAGGTTATCCCCGCGAAGTTCGACCGCAGCGTCACCGTCAATACGCAAGCGCTCATCGGGAGCCTTCGTCGCGCCGAACTGGTCGCCGGCGATCGCGCCAGTATGGTGAAGCTTTCGGTTGCCAATCAGACGCTCATCGTGACGGCCAGCTCCGACGTCTCGGGCAATGCCTACGAAGAAATCGAAGTCGAACAAACGGGCGACGATCTGTCGATCGCGTTCAACGCGCGGTATCTTGTCGAAATATTGAACCATGTCAAGAGTGCACAAACCGTGATTGAGTTCCTCGGCCCGCTTTCGCCGGCGGCTATCCGCCCCGTCGAACCGCCGGAGGGTGCGCAACAGCTCTATGTCCTGATGCCCCTTCGGCAGTAGTCTAATTTATTGGATGGTTTCCCACGCGTGACTGACGAGCAGGCGGTGCGTAAAAGCCGAACGCCGCTCGGGTACGGTTGTGGCATGAGCGTCAAACCCCGGCGCTCGTCCAACATGTGGAGAGGCATCAATGAGCGATCAAGGCGATCAACGGAAGTCCGTTCGCTTCGACGGGCAGCAGATTTCTCGTGGCGCGGGCGGAGAGACGCACCAAATTGCCGGCGATGATGTTCCGCCCTTAACGACGCAGCAAGGCGTCCCCATATCCGACGATCAGAACACGTTGCGGATCGGAGCGCGCGGACCGGCGGCACTCGAAGACTTCCATTTTCGCGAGAAAATATTTCATTTCGATCACGAACGCATTCCTGAGCGCGTCGTGCATGCTCGCGGATTCGGCGCGCACGGATTTTTTGAAACATACGAATCGCTAGCCGATGTTACCAAAGCCGACATCTTCCAACGGCCGGGCGAGAAAACGCCGGCGTTTGTCCGCTTTTCCACGGTCGCCGGTAACAAGGGTTCGTCCGACCTGGCTCGCGACGTCCGTGGTTTTGCCGTGAAGTTGTACACGAAGGAAGGCAACTGGGATATCGTCGGCAACAACATCCCCGTTTTCTTTATACAAGATGCCATAAAGTTTCCCGATATCATTC
Organism: Vulcanimicrobiota bacterium; assembly: GCA_019232905.1. Classification (GTDB taxonomy): domain Bacteria; phylum Vulcanimicrobiota; class Vulcanimicrobiia; order Vulcanimicrobiales; family Vulcanimicrobiaceae; genus JAMXLG01. The sequence continues at coordinate 5,697 of JAFANA010000047.1, read as the reverse complement.
ATGCCGCAAAGCAAGAACCGGATCGCGGTTTTCCTCAAGCGCAGACTGCGCACGACAACTTTTGGGATTTCATTTCGCTCAATCCCGAAAGCATGCACATGGCGATGTGGATCATGTCCGACCGCACGATCCCGCGCTCGTTTCGTTTCATGGAAGGCTTCGGCGTTCATACGTTTCGTCTTGTGAACGGCGAAGGCCGTTCGACCTTCGTGAAGTTTCACTGGAAGCCGAAGCTCGGGTTGCAATCGGTCATCTGGAACGAAGCCGTGAAGATCAACGGCGCAGACCCCGACTTCCACCGCCGCGATTTGTGGAATGCGATCCAGTCCGGTGACTTCCCGGAGTGGGAACTGCGCATGCAGCTCTTCGACGACGCGTTCGCAGAACGGTTCCCATTCGACGTCCTCGACGCGACAAAGATCATTCCTGAAGAAGATGTTCCGCTGCGCCCTGTCGGACGGCTCGTACTCGATCGATGCGTAGACAACTTTTTCGCAGAGACCGAGCAAGTCGCATTTTGCACGCAGAACATCGTCCCCGGAGTGGACTTCAGCGACGATCCGTTGCTCCAGGGACGTAACTTCTCGTATCTCGATACGCAGCTGAAACGCTTGGGAAGCCCAAATTTCACGTACCTGCCCATCAACGCGCCGAAATGTCCGTTCCACACGTTCCAGCAAGACGGCCACATGGCGTTTACTAATCCGAAAGGGCGCGCGAATTACGAGCCAAACTCGTGGGGCGACGGCGGGGGACCGCGCGAAACGCCGGAGCGCGGCTTTGCTACCTATCCGGAAGAGATCCAGGGCGCAAAGATACGCCGCCGGCCCGAAACGTTCGCCGATCACTACAGCCAGGCGCGCCAATTTTATATCAGTCAAACGGACATCGAAAAAGAACACATCGCGTCGGCATTCACGTTTGAACTGAGCAAAGTAAAAACGCCCGAGATTCGCGCGCGAATGGTGTCACATCTGCTGAACGTCGACGAAACGCTCGGCAACAGTGTCGCCAAGGCGCTTCGCCTGCAAGAGATACCGCCGCCGGCCGATGCAGCGTCCCCGGTTCTTACCGATTTGAAGCCGTCGGCGGCGCTGAGCATCATTCGAAACGGTCCGACGTCGTTTGAGGGACGAAAAGTCGGCGTGCTGCTTACGGACGGGGCCGACATCACGCTGCTCGATGCGCTCGAAGATGCGTTCGACGACGAAGGCGCAACGGTCGAAATCATCGCTCCCGCCGTCGGAGGGGTTCAGGCCAACGATGGAAGCTGGATCGAAGCTGATGAAAAGCTCGACGGGGCGCCGTCGGTCTTGTACGACGCCGTGGCTCTCGTCGTTTCCGATGAGGGCGTTGCGCAGCTCTTGAACGAAGCCGCGGCGCGCGATTTTGTGAGCGACGCTTTCGCGCACCTCAAGGTGATTGGATATTCACCGGCTGCGCAACCGTTGTTGGAACGTGCAGGGGTTCCACAAGACGCCGACAGCGGTCTCATTGCGGTAGGTGACGCGGCGAGCGCCGAAGCGTTCGTTGAACGCTGCCGTCAACTGCGCGTCTGGAACCGTCAGGAGAAAGTCAAAGCTCCCGCACTCGCATGACGTAGGTTGCACCTCGCGGTATCGATAATCACCGCGAGGTGCAGCTAACCAGCGTCCGGCTTTCAAGCTTCCGGAATTACGCGGAATTGAATCTGGAACCGGCAGCCGGCCTGAACGTCTTCGTCGGGGCAAATGCACAAGGCAAAAGCAACCTGCTCGAAGCGATCGCGATGCTCGGAACCGGAAAATCGTTCCGAACGTCGCGCGATAGCGATCTGGTTTCGGACGGGTTAGAGCTCGCCGTCGTCAGCGGCGATGCGCAGATTCGTGCCGGCATTATCCACCTCGGCTGCAGCATCGCAAAGACCGTGCGTTCGACACGCAAGCAGTACACGGTCAACGGCCAAGGCGTGCGATACGCGCGCTTTCTCGGCAGCATCCGCGTCGTAACGTTTGTTCCCGCAGATTTACAACTCGTCGGCGGGCCGCCGTCTTTGCGTCGCGCGCTGATCAATATAGCGCTCGCACAAGAAGATCGCCAGTATTACCACGAGCTTGCGCGCTACCAAAAAGCGTTGCAGCAAAAATCCGCGATGCTTCGCGGCAACGTAAGCTTCGATCCGGAGTTACTCGCAATCTACGACAACGCGCTCGTGGATGCGGGAACCTATGTGATGCTCACCCGCAACCACTTCATCAGTGAACTCGCACGCGAGGCGGAACGCACGCATGGCGAATGGACACATGGTGCCGAAACGCTGCGCGTCTCGTATGCGCCAAACGTCCCGTTCGAAGCGCCGACCGGCGATGCGGTGTCGGGTGCGTTCGAGCGGCGGTTGAAAGCGGTCGCGGAACAAGAACGAGCGCGGAAGATGGCGCTTGCCGGGCCGCATCGTGACGATCTCGCGTTGGAGCTGGATGGGCACTCTCTAGCAGCGTATGGATCGCAAGGACAGCAACGGACGGCGGTACTGGCGCTCAAGGTTGCCGAATACAGTGTGATGCGCGATCGCGCCAATGAAGCGCCGTTACTTTTGCTGGACGACGTGCTCTCGGAACTCGACCAAGAGCGGGCCGCCGCATTTCTCGCGGGCGTGGGCGGCTACGAGCAAGCGTTCGTCACCGCGACGCACTTGCCGCCGGGACTCCCGGCGAGCGCTCGTGTCTATGGCATCGAACGCGCAACGGTAAGCCTATGCTGAAGCTCGGCCAAGCGCTCGGCACCTGGACGCCGGGCGAAGGGAATGCCGCACAAGCAACCGATCCACTGGTGCTGCTCGGCGCTGCGTGGGCCGAGATCGTGGGCGAGGCGAACGCCCGAAAATCCCATCCCAGCAAGGTCGAGGGCGACACCCTCGTTATTAAAACCGCCGGCAGCGGCTGGAGCCACGCCCTCAGCTGTGAGTCGAGCCAGATCGTCGCCGCCATCCGCTCGCGTCTGCCCAAGGCCGGGATCGAAAAGCTTCGCTTCCGTGTCGGCACGATCGCGCCGCCCGGCAGCCTTTCGGCTGCAAAGCGTGTTATAGGGAAGGCAGTGTCGCGCGAGACGCGCGCACCGGCCGCCGACGCTCATGAGGCGTTGGCGCGGCTGCGTGGCGACGTCGAGGCCGCCGAGCGGGCAAAACGAGCCCGCGGGTGGAAAGAATGCGCAGGCTGCACCGCCTTGATCGCGCCTGAATCCGGCCCGCTCTGCGTTACCTGCGACATCGCGCGGAACGACGAACGGGAACGTCTCGTGTCGCGGCTTCTCTTCGAAGCCCCGTGGCTCGGGTTTGCCGGAACCTCCGGCTTGGTCGAGGGCCTGACTCATGACGAGTACGAGGGCATCCGCCATCGCTTACTGATGCGATGGTGGGAACGACTCTCGCGCGCGCGTCTGGCCGGGAAGCTTTCACGCGATGGATCGGAACGGTTGATCGCGAGTTCGTACGTCTTGTTAAAGAGCGAACTCGCGCCGGAACGAGTCGGTCCCGCAACGGTGCGCAACGTGCTCGGCGACGAGCTGCACGATTTAATTTACGGAACGGAACAGCAAGAGTAGTAATGTCAAGCAATTATACCGGCGAACAGATCGAGGTCCTCAAGGGTCTCGAAGCGGTTCGCAAACGCCCCGGCATGTACATCGGCAATACGTCGGAGCGCGGGTTGCACCAGCTCGTGTATGAAGCCGTCGACAACGGTGTCGACGAAGCGCTCGCGGGCTACGCAAAAAACCTGAAGGTAACGATTTATAAAGACGGCTCGTGTTCCGTAGAAGACGACGGCCGCGGCATTCCCGTGGACATCCACGCGGAAGAGAAGTTGCCGGCCGTCGAAGTCGTCATGACGATTCTGCACGCCGGCGGCAAGTTCGGCAAAGGCGGATACAAGGTGTCGGGCGGTTTGCACGGCGTCGGTATCTCGGTCGTCAACGCGCTCTCGGAGTGGATGATCACGCGCGTCAAGCGCGACGGCAACATCTACGAGATGAAATTCGAGCGCGGCATTACCGTGCAGAAGCTGAAGAAGATCGGCAAGACCGACGAGACCGGAACTTTCCAGTGGTGGAAGCCCGATCCGGAAGTATTCGAGACGCTCGAGCTGCACTGGGACATTCTGCAGAAGCGCTTGCGCGAACTCGCGTTCTTGAATCGCGGGCTCTCGATTACGTTGCGCGACGAACGTCCGGAACAAGTGCGCGAGCGCACGTACAAGTTCGACGGCGGCATCATGTCGTTCGTCGAGTATTTGAACGAGAAGAAAGATCCGCTTCATCCGATCATCACGACGCATTCGGAACGCGACGGCGTCGACGTCGAAGTCGCGATGCAGTACACCGATACGTACAGCGAGCAGATCTTCAGCTACGCGAACAACATCAACACGATCGAGGGCGGCATGCATCTGCAAGGCTTCCGTCAAGCGGTCACGCAAGCCGTCAACGGGTATGCCAAGAAGAAGGGCATGCTCAAAGAATCCGACGGCTCGCTTTCGACCGACGACATCATGGAAGGCCTGACCGCCGTCATTTCCGTGAAGCTGCAAGAGCCGCAATTCGAAGGCCAAACGAAGACGAAGCTCGGCAACGCCAAAGTTCGCAGCATCGTGTACGGGCTCGTGAACGAGCGTCTCGATTTCTTCTTCGAAGAGAATCCGAAGCAGGCGCGCGTCATCATCGAAAAATGCATGCAGGCGCAGCGCGCGCGTGACGCGGCGAAGAAAGCGCGCGATCTGTCGCGGCGCAAGAACGCGCTCGAAGGTTCGGGTCTGCCGGGCAAACTCGTCGACTGCAAAAACACCAATCCGTCCGAGAGCGAAATCTTCCTGGTCGAAGGCGATTCGGCCGGCGGTACCGCCAAGGGCGGACGCGATCCGAACTCGCAAGCGATTCTTCCGCTGCGCGGCAAGATTCTCAACGTCGAGAAGGCGCGTCTGGACAAGGTGCTCTCGAACGAAGAAATTCGCACGATGATCACCGCATTCGGCACGGGCTTCGGCGATGAATTCGATCTCGCGAAGCTGCGCTATCACAAGATCATCATCATGACCGACGCCGACGTCGACGGATCGCACATCCGCACGCTGCTGCTGACGTTCTTCTACCGTCAGATGAAGCCGCTGGTAGAAGAAGGCCATGTCTTCATCGCGCAGCCGCCGCTCTACGGTATCAAGAAGGGCAAGAAGCAGTGGTGGGCCTTTAGCGACGCCGATCTGAAATCGATCGTCGGTGACGCCGAACTCAAAGACTTCCAAATCCAACAGTACAAGGGCTTAGGCGAAATGGACGCCGAGCAGCTCGCGGAGACCACGATGGAAGTCGGCCACCGCCGCCTCAAGCAAATCACCGTCGAAGACACGGTCGAAGCCGAACAGATCTTCACCGATCTGATGGGCGACAAAGTCGAACCACGCAAACAATACATCTTCGACTACGCCAAGTCCGTAAAGAACCTGGACCTCTAGTCCAGTGTCATCCTGAGCGCAGTCGAAGGATCGCAACGAACAAAAAGCCCGTCGAGGTGTCCCCGGCGGGCTTTTGAATTGAGGCGGTCCTTCGACTTCGCGCCTTCGGCGCTGCGCTCAGGATGACACAGTGAGACTCGCTGGCTCGGGATGACACCGTGATGCGTTTCTGATGGGCGACAAAGTCGAACCACGCAAACAATACATCTTCGACTAC
>JAFANA010000023.1 GCA_019232905.1 Vulcanimicrobiota bacterium | reverse complement strand
CCCGCCTCGCTTGCGACGCGCGCGCATTGCCGCGTGCGCTGTAATCCTTTCTCTCGCTGCGTCCGTGCCCGCGTTCGCGCAGACGACGCTGCCTGCTGCCGTTGCTGCAGACGTAAACGAGAGTTATCGTTTGCTCGCGCGCACGTACTATAAACCGGTCGATCAGCAAGCGCTCATCGACGCCGCGCGTAATGCGCTCGTCAACGAGGCGGACAAAAATCACGCCAAAGTGACCGTTCCCGACATCAAGGCGGCGGAAGGCGTCGAGCCGGCGCTCGCGTCGCTCGATCAAGCCATCGCCGACGCCGCGGACGACGCGCACGGTACAGCGACGCAGTATGCGTACGCCGCGATCTCCGGCATGGCGAAGGCCGTCAACGACCGGTACACGGTGTTCATGACGCCGAATGATTTCAAGGCGTTCAACGCCGCACTCGATCCGGAACGTATCTCGGGCATCGGCGTTATGGTCGCGCAAGATAGCGCGAGCAACTTGATCAGCGTCAGCTACGTCGTGCCGGGCACGCCCGCAGAAAAGGGCGGATTACTCGCCGGCGATTTGATCTCTTCAATCGACGGAACGAGCACGAAGGGCCTTGCCGTCGATGCGGCAAGCAAATTGTTGCGCGGTAAAGCCGGCACGCCGGTCCATCTCGAGATTGCGCGCACGAACGAAGCGCAGCGCGACATCACGATCGTGCGCAGCGAGATTCAACCGCCGACCGTCGTCGACAAGATGCTGCCCAACAACATCGGTTACGTGTACGTCATTGCGTTCGGCAAAGATACGCCCGAACAGTTCGACGCCGCACTCGACCGTCTGCGTCAGCAAAACGCGCGCGCGATCGTGCTCGACCTGCGCAATGACGGCGGCGGCTATGTGGACTCCGCGCTCGACATGAGCTCGCGTTTTATCGCGCAGCGTCCGCTTCTCACCGTGCAGCAGCGAGGCGAACCGGATCAAACGATCGACGCTTCGCCGGGCACGCCGCTCGATGTTCCGGTCACGGTGCTCGTGAATAAGTACACTGCATCGGCATCCGAGATTATGGCCGGCGCGCTGCAAGATGACGGCATTGCGTCGCTCATCGGACAACGCACGTTCGGCAAAGGCGTTATGCAAACGCTTACGCCGCTCGCCGATGGTTCAGCGATCAAAATCACGACCGCGCATTATCTGACGCCGCGTCACCGCGATATCAACCTGAAGGGCATCGATCCCGACGTCGCCGTCGACGAACCCAATGGTTCGCGTTTCGGTGACGCCACAAACGATCCGCAACTCCGCGCCGCAATCCAACTACTCCAGAAGAAGATCGCCTCCGCCAAACCGTAGCACCCGTGTCATCCTGAACGAAGCGCAGCGCAGTTGAAGGATCGCCTGAAGCCAAGAGCCCGACGAGATTTCGCCGGGCTTTTGATTCGTTGCGATCCTTCAACTTCGCTGCGCTTCGTTCAGGATGACACTACGTGTCTGCGGATTAGGCGGACGCACGTGCCGTTTTTGTCGAAGTGGACGCCGTCCATGAGGCGGCGCATGAGAAAAATTCCGAATCCGCGGCTTCGCTGTTCGATCGGGGTTTCGTCGGGCTTGCCTTCTAGGGAGAAGCCTTCGCCGTTGTCACGAATTTCGATGGTGAGTTCTTCTTCGATGAAGGAGCAGCGTACGGAGAAACCGCTAGACCGCACGGCGCGCCCATGTTCGACCGCGTTGCTGATGGCTTCGCCGGCGGCCAATCGGATGTCGCTTACTTCTTCTACGGAGAAGCCGCAGATGCGCGCAAACGTAGCGATGGCGTTTCGCGCTAGCGGAACGTTGCGTCGATCGCCGCTGAATGCGGCGCGGTAACTCGGACTCACGTGCGCTTTGCGTACCCGATGCTAAAGTGCGTAAACGAGGCCGTCGGACCGCTTCGGGTAGAATTTAGTCCTATTCCAGGAACTGTGCGCACGCTCGTTTGGTCATGAAATGCGAGGGTTGCAATGCGACGTTTTTCGATCGTTTTGTCACTGGTGCTGATTGCGGCGACGCCGATCGTGCTTCCGAATAACTGGCTGGTACAACCGCCGCCAAGCGAAGTTGCCGAGACCGGAACCATGCCGCAAGGAATGGCGCTTTCACCGGACGGTTCGACGATTGCCGTCGTCGAGGCCGGATACAATCCGGCAGCGCTCTCGCTGTATCGCGTGCCAAGTCTCGAGCGCACTGCGACAATTGCGTTGCCCGGCGCCTTTGGCCGCCCGGTTTGGAACGACGCCCAACACGTGCTCGTCGCCGGCGGTAGCGCCGACGCGCTCCTGCGCGTCGACACGCAAACGCGTGCGGTCGAGCGTATTGCGTTTCCTAAAGGTTCGTATCCAATCTTCGTTGCCGCTGCGCCGGACGGAAAAACATATGCGGTAGCCACGGCGCGCGACGTGTCGCTGCGCGTCGGGACGCTCGCAACGATCGGCACGGCCCGCGCATTTCGGTTTGGTGCACAAGCGGGCGGCATCGCATTCAGCAACGACGGCGCGACGATTTTCGTTTCGCTTCGTCCGTCGAACGAAATCGTAGCGATCGATCCGGTATCCAGTGCAATCGAGCACCGCGCGCATACCGGCCTCCACCCATCGGCGTTGCTTGTTTTCGGCGGCAAACTCTATGTCGCGGAGAATGACGCTGACGCGGTTGGCATCTTCGACACTCGCGACTTACGGACGATCAAGGACGTTTCGGTTCGCGATCGAGCACCGCTCGATGCGATCGGCGTTTCGCCGAATTCGATCTCCGCAGGTGAGGGTGCCATCTTTGTGACGCTCGGTGCGGCAAACTCGGTTGCGATTCTCCGGAACGATGAACTGGCCGGACGCATGGAAGCGGGATGGTATCCGACCGATGCGATCGCCTCGCGCGGCCGTTTGTACGTCTTGAACGGAAAGGGCGAAGGCGCGCGTCCGAATCCGAACTACCGTCCAGGAAGCGACCGCGATTATATCGGCACGATCGAAGTCGGGTCGTTGCGTACCTACGATCTGCCGTCGACCTTTGCGATGAACGGCAATCCGCAAGGTGCGCAAGCCTGGAACGATCCCGCTCCCGCGTCGGTTCTTCGTCCGAACGGTCCGATTCAACACGTGTTCTTTGTACTAAAAGAAAATCGCTCGTACGATCAAGTCTTGGGCGACATGCCGCAAGGCAATGGCGACGCGAAACTCGCGTGGTTCGGGCGCCGAGTGACGCCGAACGAACATGCACTTGCGGCACGCTTCGGATTGTTCGACAATGCCTATACGAGCGGCGAAGTGAGTGCCACCGGTCACATGTGGGCTGACGCCGCGTTTGCGAACGATTATTTGGAGCGTTTCTGGCCGCTCGTTTACGCCAATCGAGGCTATTCCGAAGACGCTACGCAGGGTGACGGTCCGATACCATCGTCAGCCGGCTACATCTGGGATGCCGCGCGCCGCGCACTCGTGTCATTTCGTGATTACGGCGAACTTGCAGATCCGGGAAAGACGCCCGGCAGTGCATGGGTGCCGGACGTTCCGAGCCTCAAGGGAATTCTTGCCCCAAACTACCCGGGATGGAATCTGCGCATCAGCGATCTGGAGCGCGTAAAGGCCTGGCGGAAAGAATTCGATGCATTCATACGAAGCGGTACGCTGCCGCAATTTGAATTCATTTGGTTGCCGAACGATCACACGTACGGCAGCAAAGCCAAAGAATTGACGCCGTCATCATACGTTGCGCAGAACGACTATGGATTCGGCGAAATGATCGACGCAATTTCGCACTCACCGGTGTGGAAGTCGTCGGTGATCTTTGCGATCGAGGATGATGCGCAAGACGGTCCCGATCATGTAAGCGACCAGCGTACTACCGTGTTCGTCGTTTCGCCCTTTTCAAGCGGCGGAGTCCGTCACGAACACTATGCTACGGTCAGCATTCTGCGAACGATCGAAGTGCTGCTCGGCATCCAGCCGCTCTCGACCTATGACGCAATGGCCTCGCCAATGTACGCGGCGTTTTCGTCGACGCCCGACCTGCGCCCGTACACCGTGCACCCGCCGGCGGTCGACACGTCGAAACGCAATCTGCAAACGGCGTACGGCGCAATGCAAAGCGCGAGCCTTGATTTCAGCCGTCCCGATGCAGTTGAAGCGGCGGTCCTAAACGGTATTCTCGCGCACAATCACGAGTAGAGTGCATTACTAGGATAGCTATCGACCTGCTCGTCCTTTACGATAGCGGGTGATGAAGCTTTTGAAAATCTTCCTCACGCTAGTATTCGGCGCAGGCGTTTTGGCTGCGCCTGCTTCGAGCATTGCCGCAAACGCGCCGTCGTTACAGACGAAAATCACGCAGATCCTCCAAGAGTACGTCAAAGAGCGTGGCGCCGCGGAACACATAAATGCCGCATCGGTAAGTATCACGACGCTGCAGAGTGACGTACCCCTCGTGGCGGCCGTCGGTTCGAAGCCGACGACGCTGTTCCAGATCGGGAGCAATACGAAAGCATTTACTTCGGTGCTTGCGCTGCAATTGCAGGCGGCTGGGAAATTAGATCTCGACGCACCGATCGGGCAATGGCTTCCGCAATATCCTGCGTGGAAAAACGTCACGGTCCGGCACATGCTCAATATGACGAGCGGTATTCCGACCTACGACAACGACCCGGCGTTCCAGCGCCAATACGCCGAGAACCCGTATCACGATTATACGGCGGCGGAACTCGTCGCGGTCGTCTATCCCAAGAACGGACACGCGACGTTCTTGAAGGGCTGGAATTATTCGAACACCGGCTATGTTCTTACGCAGATGATCCTTGAAAAGATCACGGGTCGGTCGTACGCGGACTTACTCAACGCCCGGATTTTTAAACCGTACCATCTGACGGACTTGTATTACGATCGCAACGTCCTGCCTGCAGTCCTACAAGGCCGCGTCTCACCTGGATATTTCTACAATAATCAGCCCGATAACGCGGGACTAAAGTTGATCTACAATCGCGACGTGCGCAACTTCAGCTTGTCGTGGACGCAAGCCGCGGGCGGAATCGTTGCAACGCCGGCTGCCGTCGACCGCTGGGTTCACGTGCTGTATGGTACGTCGATCCTGCCGCAGAAGCAGCGCGACGAATTGCGGACGTGCGTCTCGATGACGACGGGAAAGCCGATAGCGCAGGCATCGCCGAGCGACCCCCGCACGTTCGGGCTCGGCATCGGCGAGATGTATAGGCCGTCGTTTGGTGGGCGCTTTATGTTCTACGAAGGCATGACGCTCGGATATCGCGTCGTGCATCTCTACGCGCCGCAGCGCAAACTCGTTATGACCGTCGCGTTGAACAGTCAACCCGACCCGAACCAAGATCACGTCGGCGTTCTGATCGATCGCATTGTGAACGTGTTGCCGCCGAATCCGTAGCGCGACTCATGATAACCGATGATTGTACGACGGAGGTACCCGACTATGCGGATGTTCTCGATTTTGGCGATCGTGGTGTCGCTCTTGAGTGCGTGTACCGCAAAACCCGGCGCTCTGTCTGATAACAGTTCGCTCGTACCCGACGCGAGGGTCGTGATGCTGCAGTCCTCCGCCGGCCGATTGTACGTAGCAGACGAAAACTACAGCGACATTATGGTGTACGGACCTCCGTTTTCAGCGGCGAGCAAGGCGCTCTTTTCGAGAGGTACGCCGACGGGCGCGCAGACGGTGGCAGCCGACTCGAAATACGTAGCCGCTTCGAGTTACGGAATTCCGTACGTCGACGTCTATGCACAACCGTTGACGCGCACAAGCGCCGTTGTGGCACGCATACCGGTTCCTGATGGAATCGGCGAACAGGGAGAGATGGCATTCGATCATACCGGGAACTTGTGGCTTGGCGCGGGTTTCAGCAACCGTATCCTCGAGTACAAGCCGCCGTTCAGTAACGCATCAATGCCGATTCACAGCATCTCGTACTTCCTCGAAGCAGCTGCATTCGACGGTGCGGATCGTCTCTATGCAATAGCACCGACAAAGCTCACGATGTTTGCCCCGCCCTATATCGGAAGCGGCATAACGATCAAAGTTCCCGGAGCAATGTATTTGCTCGGACTTGCAGCTTTTGCGAACGAACTCGTCGTTACGGTCGTGACTCAGACGTCATACGAATTGGTTTTCTATCGCGCTCCGCTTACAACCGCCAGTAAGCCGAACTTCATCGTGCCTTTCTTTTCAGACCGGATCCCGACCGATCCGGCGTTCGACGCCGCGGGGAACTTGTGGGTGCCGTGGTTCCCCGACACTAACCCCGTACCGGGCGGCGGCGGCGTCTTGTTTTATCGTGCGCCTCTGACGCGTTCCAGCCGACCGGAATTCGACATTACAACCGGCATCAATAACGCGGAGCAAGTCGTCGTTTCGCCATAGGACGGTCGTGCGCGCTCTAAGAAGCGTACGCATTATGGCAGGGCTCAATCTTGATCTTTCCGGCAAGACCGCACTCGTTACCGGTTCTACCGCAGGCATTGGGCGGGCGATTGCTGCGGGGCTTGCTGCGCAAGACGCTCATGTCGTCATCAATGGGCGATCGCGGAAACGCGTTGACGAGGCAATTGCGGCGATTCGCATGGAGCAGCCTTCGGCAAATCTCGCAGGCGCGGTCGCTGACCTCGCGACGGTCGTTGGTGCAGAATCGATCGTCGAACAGTTTCCGAACATCGACGTCCTTGTTAACAACGTCGGCATCTTCGAGCCGAAGCCGTTCCTCGAAATTTCTGATGAGGATTGGCGGCTATTTCTCGATCTGAATTTCATGAGCGGCGTGCGTTTGAGCCGTGCATATCTACCCGGAATGATCGAACGCGCGTGGGGGCGCATCGTCTTTATCTCGAGCGAGTCCGGTGTGCAGATTCCACCCGAGATGGTTCACTACGGCGTGACTAAGGCTGCGCAGATTGCACTCGCGCGCGGCATTGCCGAAGCCGTGGCCGGTACAGGCGTGACCGTCAACAGCGTCCTCCCCGGACCGACGCGATCCGAAGGCGTCGGCGCGTTCGTCGCGCAGCTTGCGGTGCAGCAAGGCCTAAGCGAACGTGAGATGGAGAAGCAGTTCTTCGAAACTGCCCGGCCATCGTCGCTCATCAAGCGCTTCGCCGACGTGGGCGAGGTTGCGAACCTCGTTGTCTACGTGTGCTCGCCTGCAGCCTCCGCGACGACGGGGGCGGCGTTACGGGTTGACGGTGGTATCGTCCGCGGAATTCCCTGACAGAGGCGAAACGTGCCGCGCTAGATAAAACTGAGGCGCTACCCTCGGGGAATGTCATTGAGGGCGATTAGCTCAGCTGGGAGAGCGCCTCCCTTACAAGGAGGATGTCGGCGGTTCGAGCCCGTCATCGCCCATTTTGCCCCGATCTTTCGCCTGTGGACTTCGTTGACCGCACGCTTCGTGGACCTTAGTCCACTTCGCATGCGGTCGCCTCGCCACAGACGAAAGCTCGGGGCAAAATGCATTCGTGGCTAGCGCGAGTTGAGGTGTGTCTTGGACCTGATGAATGTTTCCGTAGAGCGCTTTGGGGCGGCGGCGGTTGTTACGATGCGGCGGGTGGAGAAGCGTAACTCGCTTTCCTTAGAGATGATGCGTGAGCTTAACGGGACGCTTGCGGAGTTGGATGGGGATCGGGAGGTTCGCGTCGTTATTCTTGCGGGGGATGGGCCGGCGTTTTCGGCGGGGCACGATTTGCGGGAGTTGCGCGGGCGCGAGCATGAGGCGTACGTCGAGATTTTTGAGGAGTGCGTGCGGTTGATGACGCGCGTGCAATCGATTCGCCAGCCGGTGATTGCGGAAGTGAATACCGTTGCCACGGCAGCGGGATGTCAGCTGGTGGCGACGTGTGACTTGGCTATTGCGTCGACCAACGCGCGGTTTGCGACGCCGGGCGTGCGGATCGGGCTCTTTTGCAGCACGCCGATGGTCGCACTTTCTCGGGCGATCGGACAGAAGCGGGCGATGCAGATGCTGCTGACCGGCGAGATGATCAATGCAGAAACGGCGCTGGAGTGGGGGCTCGTGAATCGCGTCGTCGCGCCTGACGATCTGCGGACGGCGACGCTGGCGCTAGCGGCGAAGATCGCTGAAGCTAGTGGCGAGATCGTCGGCATCGGCAAGAGCGCATTCTACCGGCAAATCGATCTCGATCAGGCCTCGGCATACGCGTACACCAAGGACGTTATGGTCCAAAATGCCCAGTTGGCTAATGCGCAAGAGGGGATCAGTGCGTTTCTCGAAAAGCGCGTGCCGTCGTGGCTTGGTTAAGGGGCTTGTAAAATATCCGCTTGCCTGCTGTTGCGGAAGGTAGCACTCTGCTAGGCTAGAACCATCGAGTTACACCGGCGCAGCCTTAGAACGTGGGCGCTTTGCTGCTGATAACCGGTCATTACAGACGTCGCCCACACCCGGTATGCGGGAAACCGCATACGCGACGGCATACAGGCTCGCTACGCGAGCCTGTATGTTTTTCTGGAGTGTACTTGATCCGTCTTGATAGCCGGACGCGCTATGCTGCGTTCATTCTCATCCTTGCGCTTCTCGCTAGTCTCGCGGTAGGTGCCTTTAGATTACGAACCGAGAGCCACGCCAACCGCGTCGAGTTGGCGATGGACTTCGGCGATTTCATCTCGACCGCGCGTTCGTATAACTACAACCCTGCTGCGTTTTTGATCGCGCTCCGGCGCGCGGGCCTTACGTCGCTCGCGCTCGGCGAAGAACTGGGCGGAAACATCGGCGGAAATGGGCTCGCTTATGCGACGACCGGCGCGGCCTTGTTGAACCAATCACGGCTTACGCCGCTTTCCGATCCACTACTGCAGCAGCTCGCGCGCGCGAACAAACTCTCGCGCGACGCGGTGTATATCATCGTCTACGATCGCGCCACCTACGATCGGTATCGCAAACAGCTGCCGCTCCATTTCGAACCGAAGACGATTCGCGTGCTGCGCACGAGTCAGCCGTGGATCATCGAAGTGCGCACGCAGATCGACTATTTCAACAACATCGGTCTCGGTATTCCGGCGGATCAGCTTGCACTCGCGAAGCGGCTGCACTTACTCGTCGTTGCGCGTTTCCAGAACGATGAGCGTTTTACGAAACCGCAGATGCAGGCCGAATTCGATGACGCCGTTGCATCGGGTGCACGCATATCGGACGTCGTCTTCTTCGGACTCGGCAATGAGGTCTTCGGGTATCCCGATCACTTGCCCGATGCCGCCGAAGCGTTCCGCGAGCATTTTGAGAAAACGCCCCATCCGTTCAACTTCGGCTCGATCGAAGTGTACGATACATCGCAGATTCAGAAGGGCAACGACACGCTCGCGCGTTTGATTCCGGGACAAACCGTGCGCGTACAGGCCGTCGCAAAGACGGATTACGATAAGATCAAGCTCGACGAGCTGATCGGCCGTTTTGTCCTCGGCGTGCGCGAACGCAACATTCGTGTCGCGTATTTGCGTCCGTGGACGCATCAGGAAGGCGATCTGTCGATCGAAGCAACCAACGTCAAGATGGTCAAGGACTTGGCGGACGAGTTGAAGTCGCACGGCATTCGCCTAGGGCGCGCAACGCCGATTCCGGGATATCGCGGAAACGACGCGATTCTCGTCGGTATTGCGACGCTCGCCGTCCCGTCGATCTTCGTATTGTTACTCGGCTGGTTCGGATGGTACCGTCCGTCGTGGGCCGTCGCCGCCTACGTTCTCACCGAATTGCTTTATCTCGCGGGCGTGCTATCGCATCACGAAATGTTCGCGCGCTCGGTCATTGCACTCGCCGGCGCGCTTCTCTTCGCTGCCGCCGCGTTTGCCGTGGTTGCGCCCGCCTTCTATGAAGAACCGGCTCCGCGTTTCGGCGATCAAATCGTGCGCAGTCTGGGCTGGATGGTTGTCGCAACGGCGGTTGCGCTGCTCGGTGCGCTCGTGGTCGTGGGCATAATGAGCTCGCCGCTCGCGATGGAAGAGATCGAGCGATTCCGCGGCGTTCGCGCACTCTACGTCTGCACGCCGTTAATTGCGCTCTGCATGTATCTTTTTACCAAACGCTACAACGCGGGAACGAGCGCGCGGCAGGTGTTCGGCGCGCCCATTACCCTCTATCAATTGCTCGTCGGTATCATCGTGATCGCCGCAGGCGCGTTGCTCGTCATGCGCAGCGGCAATACGAGCGACGTACAGCCTTCGAATATCGAACTCGCGATGCGCCACGTCCTCTCCCATGTGCTGAGCGTCCGGCCGCGCACGAAGGAGTTTCTCATCGGCGCACCGCTCCTGATGCTGACGCCCGCGCTCTTCGTTCAGCACCGCCGGTGGGTCGGCTGGCTGCTTGCGCTCGGCATCGGTGTCGGAATCGGTGATGTCATCGACACGTTCTCGCATCTCCACACGCCGGTGATCGTCTCCCTGGAGCGAATCGGAAACGGCGTCGCCATCGGCGCAATTGTCGGCATTCTCGCGATTTGGATCTATCGTCGTGCGTGTATTGCTCTCGGGCTACTACGGGTTCGGTAACCTCGGCGACGAGGCACTTCTCGAAGTGATCGTCAAACAGTTGCGCACGCGCTTTCCGGCGTGGGACGTTGAAGTGCTCTCGGCCTCGCCGGAGCAAACGAGCGCGCAACTCGGCGTCGCCGCGACGCCGCGCTGGAATATGAATGACGTGCGCGAGGCGATCCGCCGGGCCGACGTCGTGCTCTCGGGCGGAGGCGGACTGCTGCAAAGTTCGACGAGCTTGCGCAGCGTGGTGTATTATGCGGGCATCCTTCGGGAAGCAATTCGTCTCAAACGAAAAACGATGATCTTCGCGCAATCGATCGGACCGCTCGACTCACTCGGAAAATTCGTCGTGCGTTCGTTGTGCAAAGGCGTTACACGCGCGACCGTACGTGACGGACGGTCGAAGGTATTGTTGCACCAATTGCTGCCCGGCACGCCCGTGGAACAGACGGCCGATCCTGTTTTTCTCTACGATCTCGACCTCGACCCCGCCGATCTCGCTCGCGAGGGACTCGATGGAACGCCGTATGCCGTCTTCAGCGTTCGCAAAGTAGGCGCGCTCAAAGAAGGCGTAGCGATGCTGGCGCGCGTCGCGGACCGCCTTGCGGAGAAACACGGCGTTCGCGTCGCCTTCCTTCCGCTCGGCGGTGCGTCCGATGCCGAGGTCTCGACGACGATCATCCGCGCGTGTAAGAGCGCACCGATGTTGTTGCCCGAGTGCACGCTCGAGCGCGCGGCAGCGATTATTCGCGGCGCTCGTGTCGTCGTCGGAATGCGCTTGCATGCGCTGATCATCGCCGCGCGATTCGGCGTACCGTTTTTGGCGATTCCGTACGATCCGAAAGTCGCCTCGCTGTTGGACGATCTTGCCTACCCGCTTCCGCCGCTGTGGATTCCGGGCAAGGGCGCGCCCGATACGGCGACTGCCGACGGGCTCGTGGACCGACTGATGTCGCAACGTGGCGACCTTTCGGCATTGCTGGAAACGAAGTCGGCAGAGATCCGTGCGTCGGCGGCACGAAACTTCGACGTGCTTGACGAACTTATGCATGAGTCATGAGCGAGACCGACGTGCGCGATTATCGCGATACCCTGCTGTTGGGAAATACGGCCTTTCCGATGCGTGCAGAGTTGCCGAAACGCGAGCCTGCGCGAATCGAATGGTGGGATAAACACGGCACGTACCAACGCCGTTTAGAACACAATCGTAAGAACGGTCCGTGGATTCTGCACGACGGGCCGCCGTACGCGAACGGTGAACTGCACATGGGCCACTTCTTGAACATGGTGCTCAAGGACATGTTCGTGAAGATTGCTCTGCTCGAAGGAAAATGGGCCGAGTTCGTGCCGGGTTGGGACATGCACGGGCTGCCGATCGAACTCGAAACGCTCAAACACCTGGGCATCAAAGACTTCCACGAGATCGATCCGCTGGAGTTGCGCGAGAAGTGCAAAGAGCGCGCACTGTTTTGGCTCGACCGTCAGCGCACGACGCGCGTGCGAATGGGCAACTTCGGCGAGTGGGAACATCCCTACCGCACGATCGATCCGGCCTTCGAAGCGACGATCGTCGACGCGCTCGCCGATCTCGCCGAAGCGAATCAAATCTACAAAGGGCTGCGCTCGACGCTGTGGTGCGTGCATGATGAAACCGCGCTCGCCGAAGCCGAAATCGAGTACGAACCGAAAGTCTCGCCGTCCATCTACGTGCGCTTCACGGCGAACGACGAACAGCGCCGTGTCATCCTGAGCCGTTTTAACGTTTCCGGCGGCGATATTCCCCTGAGCGTCTTGATCTGGACGACGACACCCTGGACGCTTCCCGCGAACGTCGCGATTGCCTTGCGTGCCGACGCACCGTACGGCTTGTATCGCGTCGGCGATGAGTTGTTGATTGTCGCCACTGCGCTTGCAGAATCCGCGCTCGGCGAAGCGTATTCGCGCGCAGAATTGCTCGCAACGGTTCAAGGTAAAGCGCTCGACAATCTCGCGGTGCGTCACCCGTTCATGGACCGCGATTCAGTCATCGTACTCGCCGATTACGTCGAGATGGAAACCGGAACCGGTGCGGTGCATACGGCTCCGGGGCACGGCGCGGACGACTTCGACACCGGTATCAAATACGGGTTGCCCATTCTCAATCCGGTCGACGCGCGCGGACACTTCACGAGCGAAGCCGGACCGTACGCCGGGCAGTTTATCTTCAAAGCCAATAAAAATATCGTGGCCGATCTCGAAACAAGCGGCCATCTCTGGCGTGCGGAAGAGTACGAACATTCATATCCGCATTGCTGGCGCTGTCATAATCCGGTGATCTTCCGCGCAACGGCGCAATGGTTCATCGCCATGGACCAGAACCGCTTGCGCGCGCGCACGATCGAGGCGGCCGAGAACGTCGATTACACGCCGGAATGGGGTGAGAACCGCCTCGTCCAGATGCTCGAGAATCATCCGGAGTGGTGTATCTCGCGTCAGCGCACGTGGGGAACGCCGATTCCCGCCGTTGCATGCGTCGCGTGCAACGAATCGATCCTCGATCCGCGCGTTGCGCGTATCGCCGCGAACCGCTTTCGCGAAGCGGGAGCGGGCGTCTGGTGGAGCGACCCGGTCGACGTTTATCTGCCGCCGGGATTCAAGTGTCCGGAGTGCGGCGGCGCCGCGTTCGAAAAAGAGAAGAACATCGTCGACATCTGGTTTGAATCCGGCGTGACGCATCTTGCCGTATTGCGCGACGGAATTCCGTGGCCGAGTGACTTGGTTTTGGAAGGCGGCGATCAATATCGCGGCTGGTTCCGCAGTTCGATCGTGACGGCCGTTGCCGTCAAAGGCGAAGCGCCGTACAAACACGTCGTGAAAAACGGCTGGGTGAACGACGAGCAAGGACGCCCGATGTCGAAATCCAAGGGCACCGGCATCGATGCTCGCGACGCGATGGACAAATGGGGCGCCGATGTGCTTCGTTTGTGGGCTGCATCGGTCGAGTTCGTCGACGACGTTCGCTTCGGCCCGAATGTGATCGAACAGGTCGGCCGCGTCTATCGCAACGTCCGCAATCGCATTCGCTTCATGCTCTCGAATCTCGACGGAATGAGCGACGGCGACGTCGTCCCGCGCGAGCGGATGCAGCCGGTGGACGCGCTCGCCTGCAATGTCGTCGATGTGTTCGTCGCAGACGTGAAACGGCTCTACGACGCGTTCGGCATCCATGACGCCTATCTG
>JAFANA010000144.1 GCA_019232905.1 Vulcanimicrobiota bacterium | reverse complement strand
GATGAAATTCCACTGCTCGTCCGACTCGATGCCTTCGGCAACGATCTCTAAACTCAGCGAGCGCGCAAGCGTTACGATCGCGCGCACGATCGCTTGATCGTACACGTCGCTGATGTCGCGAATAAACGTGCGGTCGATCTTCACGCCCGTGATCGGTAAACGCTTGAGATAGCCGAGCGAACTGTAGGCGATGCCGAAATCGTCGACGACGATCCGCACGCCCTTATCGCGCAGCGTGCGCATCGTCATGAGGGCGAGATCGTCGATCATCATGCTCTCGGTAATCTCGATCTCGAGCGCGCCCGGCGAAAGCTCCGCATCTTCCAGAATGCTCACGATCGTATCGGCAAGGTCGACCTCGCCGAAATCGCGTGCCGAAAGATTGACGGCGACGCGGAAATCCGGGTGACCGCTGCGACGCAGGTCCGCCGCGAACGCGCACGCCGTCCGCAGCACCCAACGCGAGATCGGAAGAATCATGCCGCTTTCTTCCGCGATCCCGATGAATTCTTCGGGCAGAATGCGACCGTGCTGATTGTGATTCCAGCGAACGAGCGCTTCGGCACCCGACACGCGGCCGGTAAGCGTGTCGATGATCGGCTGAAATTCCAGGCGCAACTCGCCGCGCGGAATCGCATAGTGGAGATCTTGCTCGAGACGCAAGCGGTACGGCCCGGCGTCCTCTTTCATCACGTCGACGAAGCCGACACGGCTGCGTCCACTGTACTTCGCGCGATACATCGCCGTGTCGGCCCGCGAAAGCAGTTCCTCGACCGACGCTCCGTCGTCGGGATACGAACTGCATCCGATGCTGGCACCGACGAAGAGCTGGCGATCTTCGATGATAAACGGTTCGGCAAGTGCCAGTTGGATGTCGGCCGCGATCATCGGCAGGCTCGTCACGCCGTCCATCTGCGCGATGACGACGAATTCGTCGCCGCCGCTGCGGAAGACGCGCGCACGATCGCCGACCGCGCGCTGAAGGCGCAACGAGAACTGCTGCAGCAGTTCGTCGCCGGCGTGATGCCCGAGCGTATCGTTAATGATTTTGAAGCGATCGAGATCGACGAAAAGCACGCCCAAACCGGTGTCGGCGCGTTCCGCCTGCGCGACTGCTTCAGCGAGCGATTCTTGGAGCGCGAGACGGTTCGGCAGTTGCGTCAGTGCATCGACGCGCGCGAGACGCGCAAGATGATCGGCCGTTTCTTTGATTTCGGTAATATCGAGCGCGACGCCGATCGCGCCGATGATGGCACCGCTTGCGGTGCGCAACGGTTCGACGTGATGCTGCAGCCAGCGCTCGTTGTAAAAGACTTCGAAGCGCTCGGATTCGCCGCGGAAAACGCGTTCGATTGCTTCAAGCGCGATCGCTTTCGAATCGTTGTCGGGAAGTAAGACTTCGATCCTGTCGCCGGCGAGCTTGTCGGCGTTGAGGCCGTGATACGTGAGCCCGGCGCCGACGACGGATGTAAACACCAAGTCGAGGTCGACCGTCCACAACAACGCGGGAACTTGTTCGAGCAGGAGGCGCAGACGGCGCTCGCTGTCGCGCAGCATGTTTTCAGCGCGCTTGCGATCGCTGACGTCGCGAAGATAAACGAGGACTTCATCTTTTGCAGGCTGGATCCGAATCTCAACCCACATGCGTTTAGAGGCAAAGTACTGCGTGCGCTCGACGGGTTCGCCGCTCTTGCGCACGGAGCGAATCTCCGGCAGCAGATCGGAAGCAAGCGGATCGAGAATCTTCTCGATACGCCGTCCGATCAATTCGAGTGCGGTTGCGCTGAGGAGTTCTTCCGCCTTCTCGTTCACATGCGTGAAACGCCAGGCGTTATCGAGAATAAAGACGCCGTCAGCGACGCTTTCGAGCAAACTGTAGCGACGCTCGTCGAGCAGCCCGCGCGACATCGAGCGGAACTGCACGATGAGCATGATCACGCTCACACCGAGGATTAGAACGACGGTTGAGAGCGCGACGATCGCGTTCACACGATGCCCCGCTCTTCCAAGAGTTCCCGGAGCGCCTTGCGCGTTTGAACGCCAAGCCTGTCGTAGACGGTTCGTACCTCACGTTTGATCGTGAACTCGCTGCGCGAAAAGCGTTGCGAGAGCGCCGGAACTTCGAGTCCCGCGCACAGCGCGAGCGCGAGTTGCCGCTGTAAGGGCGAAAGTCCGTCCATGGACAGTTCCGTTTTGCGCGAAACCGATTGCGTAAGGAACTGATAGAACGCACTCTTCGGGAAGTATTCGGCGTGTCGTCGGGCACGTTCCGCCCACGTTTCCGAGTTCGTGACTTCAGACAACCCTTGTGCGGCCAGCGCCGCGCGGAAGTGATGACCCGCTCCTTCGAAGATGTCGTATGCGCGTTCATAGGCCGCCGTGGCCGCTGCTACGTTCCGAAGAACCTGGTGCACGCGCCCGATTGCGTACTGAGAGTACGCTTCGCCGCGGCGATCGTGCGTGATCGCAAGCGTCGGGTCCATACTTTGCGTGCCGATCTTGGTGTACGTAGAAACGAAGCGCTGTGCGGCGGCCATATCGACCGGCGCCAGCAATCCGGCGAGTGCGACGAGGACTTGACGTTCTTCGCCGACGCTCTCGCTCCAGCTGATCGTGCGTGCGAGTTCCTGCGCTTGGGCTAATTCCTCGAGCGCCCAGGCCTCGTTGCGATTGATTCGCGCAACGTAGGCGCGATCGACGTGCGCCATGACCTTCCACGCGTCGGTCGGCGCGAGTGCCTTCGAGTCACGGAACAGCCACTGAGCACGGGCAGAATCGCCGCGAAGAAACGCATCCCACGAGAACGCGCGGACACAGAGAAACTGCGCGTCTCGTAAGTCGGGCGTCCATTCGATCTGTTCGTAGAGCGCGTCGGCGTCGTCTACCGCGTCCGCGTCGCCAAGTTCGCTCGCGATACGAATGAGCGAATAGAGAGCGCGACCCAACGTGTAGTAGTCGACGGTCGAAAGATGTTCTCGCGCAAGTGCGACGCATTCGCGCAAATCCGTGATCTGCGCTCTATAGTCGCCCGCTTCGGCGCTTAGCCACGAGCGAATAACGAGCGTCAAGAATCGCGCTGCCGGATCGCGGTTCGTCAGTGCACGGGCGAGATCAGGGTCTTCGAGATCGTAGATTCCGCCGATGTACCGGGCACGTACGCGGTGATGGGCGATTTCACATTTGCGCTCGGGCTGCGAAACGGCCAACTCCTCGGCCAGGTCCAGCATTTGATGCGCAGATTCGACGTTGCGGCTGTTCGCGTACGCTTTGCTCGAGATAATGTAATAGTCGATGAGCGCTTCGCGCGATTCGAACGCGTGGCTGGTCCGTGCAAGACTTTCCAGCGCGTCGATGGGATCGCGGCGAAGTTGCGCTTCGGCGCGAAGAACGATCGCCTGCGTATTTAACGGCGGCTTCCATTCTTCACACCCATCGAGGCGCGCGAGGGCTTCGTCGTACCAACCGGTACGAAGAAGTTCACGCGCCTCGGCGAGCTGCTGCTGTGACGACATAGCGGCGTCCTAGTCTTGGATAACCGGCGCCTGCGTCGTTTCTTGGGCATTGACGGTTACGGACGGACCGTTGACCGATTGAGCCGCGTTACTGTTCCCCGTCGCAGTAACGGTTTGGCCCGTTGCCGTCGTGTACGAGTTGTACACGACGATCGTGTAGTTGCCGGCCGAGATCGTGTGCAGATCGTACGCACCGGTCGAGTCCGTGCTTGTCGTGTTCGCAACGTTACCGTTTGCATCAAGTGCAACGACCGTCGCGCCCGAGACCGGCGAACCCGAGCTGTTCGTCACGACGCCGTCCACCTTACCGGCTTGGCTCGCCGGCACTGCAAACAGGGTCGGACGCGAGACGATCTGACCGTTCGAATTGAACGCGAGCGATTCAAGCGCGTTGAAGTCGGCTTGAATCGACGCGGCGGGGTCACCGCCGATCGAGAAGTTACCCGCGACGGTTACCGTCACTTTGCCCGGCGTGGGCTGCGACGACGTGGTCGTCGGTCCCGCACCCGCGCTGCTCTGCGCGGCGTTGTTCGGCAGGAACGAGATGGGATAATTCGTCGAGCCGTTGACGACCTGGCTGTGTGCCACGTCGAACGTGAATTGAACGGCCTGATACGCACCGCTGAAGTATTGACCGATGCCGATATCCGCGGCGTTGCCGTTCTGCTGTTCGAGAACGTTCACGATATAGGGTTGAGGATACTGGGCGATCGTCACGGTCTGTCCGTTCGAAACGACCGCAACACTATCGACGGCCAGGTTAATAGCCGTGGGGGTGATGTTGCCGATGCGCGGGGGCGCATCGCACAGCAGAATGGCGAGAAGTCCGCCGATTCCGCCGATGACCTCTTGCCCGTGCTTTTGAGACTGGCCGGCCGGGGCTGCCGGGGCCAGATGAGAGGCCGTGCCGCCCCCGCTACAAGCGGTGAGCGCGGCCAGCAGCACCAATGCTGCAATGGGTGGCGTCCGTAAGCTCATTGTTTGCGTCGTCCTTTATGTACAGCAGCGATGACCACGCATGTATCCTCCACCCATGGGGACACCGGTGGTACGGGCACCATTATAGGGACGACGCTTGCGTTAAGGTAGGAACAATTGGGAGTAAAGTCCCGCTTAACGGTTCAGATATTTTAAAGCAACAGTAAAGCTACCGTTACGCAATCCTCACAGACGTTTTTCTACATTGCGGTCGTGAATCGACCGCATTTCAGGGGTCGCCTTTACACTTCCGAAACAATTGACGATTCAAGAGCTAGGGGGTGCGCGTGCTGGTTGTACTTTCACTTCAAAGGCGGACGACTGATTCTCATCCAGCTCGCAACGGCTGCTAGAGCGACATGCCCGGATAGTCGACCCGGGCGTACTTTTTTGGAAACGTTTTGCCCCGTCGGCCGTTGTAGAAAGTGTGGATATCGTGGCGATCATCGCGGAACGCAAGATCGAAGAGGGCCTGCAAAGCGGCGCATTCGATCAGCTGCCGCAGTGCGGACGCATCAACTGTTCCCTCCACGGTGAGATGTTCATTGCGTGGTGGTTTCGTCAACATTACTCGGGAAACGAAACGCGCGAGGAGCCAACCGCTACTGAATGACGATCTCGTCGCTGGTTGCCCGGGGCGCTGCATTTGCAACCATCGGGTAGACGGCTCCCGTGATTGAACACTTTCAATCACTTGTCTCGCCTACGTACTCAGGCGACGATGGGCGAGTAATTATGAAGAGAACATCTTTTATTGTTTCAGCTGCGAGCGCCGCGTTTCTTTGCTCGCCTTTGCCGGCGAAGGCAGGCTACCTAACACAAGCCGCTTCATCTGAAGCGAACACAGAAACGTCCGTCTGGCGCAATCCGGCGTGGTTTTGTGGAAGCGCCGTCGTGTGGCTCGACGCCGCGAGCGGCGTCTACCGATACAAGGGCGACCGTCGCTACGGGTGCACCGAACAAGGTGCGTACATGTGCGAGAGAGAGGCAATTGCTGCCGGCTACCGCGCAACCGTCGAGACCGTAAAGAAGCGGTGATTTATGTCTCATCATTATCCCGGCCCCGACTTCAAGTTTCCCAACGGGGATCCACGCTTGAACTTCACCGATCTCTTTCTCTTTCCGAAAAACGGTGATAATTCCAAATCCATCTTGATTCTGAACTCTCACCCATCAGATAGCTTGAACCCGCCAGGTAAAACGATGGCGGAGCCGTTCTCCACGACCGCGTTGTACGAGTTCATGATTGACACCGACAACGATAACGTCGTCGATATTGCTTATAGCGTGCGCTTTGCGGGAGACGGTGGGGGCGCAAAGACTGCGACGGTGCGCCGTATTACGGGAACGAGCACCAATCGTACAGGCAACGACGGCGAGGTCGTTATTGAAGCGGCGCCCGTTTCGACCGGGTCCGAACCAAAGGTGACCAACTCCGGGGATTATCGCCTTTTTGCGGGTTGGCGCAGCGATCCGTTCTTCTTCGACACGCTCGGTGCGCTAAATAATCTGAAGTTCACGGGGACCGACTTCTTTGCTAAGAAAAACATCTGCTCGATTGTGATGGAAGTGCCCAACTCCAAGTTGGGATCGAACCTACGCGTCTGGGGTCGCACGGTGGATGGCTCGTCGGGCAACTGGGTTCAGACAGATCGCGGCGCACGTGCCTCGCAAGAACCGTTTCTCGCAGCCGACCAAAAGATCGCATATCTCGCGGCAGAACCTGCAAACGACGGGCAATTCATACCGGTGTTTGCGCATGGACTGCAGCACGTCGGCGGGTACACCCCGGAGCAAGCGACGCGTGTGGCGGGGTTGATGTTACCTGACGTGCAGACATATCAGCCTGGACGACCGGCAAAATATCCGGATAACGGCCGGGCGCTCACCGATGACGCCTCAGCGCATTTCCTTGCCTTGTTGACGAACGGAAAGATCACGGAAGACGGAGTGCATCCGCACACAGATTTACTCGCCGACTTTCCATATCTCGGGCCACCACACACGGCATAACATGTAGCTCACGTCTTTGGGCGAGGCGACGGAGTCGGAGGCAATAGCCGCTTTGCTTCCGGCTCTAGATCTTTTATCTGCGTTGCATATTGGTCGATGAGTTGCTGTTGCGCCGGCGTAGGACCCATAAACGACTCGCGGAGAGCTGCATTCTGATAGGCGAGCTGATCGATC
Source organism: Vulcanimicrobiota bacterium (assembly GCA_019232905.1). GTDB lineage: Bacteria > Vulcanimicrobiota > Vulcanimicrobiia > Vulcanimicrobiales > Vulcanimicrobiaceae > JAMXLG01. The sequence goes on along the minus strand of JAFANA010000144.1, from coordinate 4,094 downwards.
ACTTGCGACGGGCGGACCATTACCATATTGACGTCGCCGCCGTTACGTAAACGATCGGCGAAAGCGTCGAGCTGCGCATTCGTCTTCGAGTCGTGCTTGTGCTGCTTCTTTCGATCCGCTATGGCCGCGAGCCAACGCTCACCTTCTTCTTGCAGTTCCGCCAAACGCACAAGCGCATCGTATTGCGCGTGTAAGTCTTGGTCGGTTGCCTTCACCACCGGGTCGATTCGCACGACGACCGGTTGACTCAATGTCGTTCCGCGAGCCTTCAATTGCACGGTGTAGGTGCCCGGTAAAACCTCAGGCCCCTCAATCTGCAGGGAGTAAAAATCATAGTATTGGCGCGAGTCCTGCTTCGCGTTGAGGCCGCCGGGCGGGTCAACCGTGAGATCCCACACGACACGATTGACACCGTCTTTAGTGTTCGCTTTGAGATGCCGAATCACGGCCCCGTTCGCATCGAGAATAGATAAGTCTATCTTTTCTTTTGGCGCCTTCTTCTTTAAATGTGCTGCGGTTGGCTTCGGTTCGAGGTAGTAGGAAATGACGACGCCATATGGTTTGTTTTCGGGAACGAAAACCGTCTCAACATCTCGCGACTGTTCTCCGGGCGCGTAGCGCCACGCCGACGGTGGTGCAAAAAGCGCCACGCGACCTTGAACGGCACGCGCTAATCCTTCGAGCGGCGTGATATCGTCGAGAATTGCGAATCCTCGACCGTGCGTACCGGCAATAAGGTCGTTGGCATCAGGCTGAATTCGAAGATCGTACACCGGAACGTGATGCATGTTGAGGAGCACGCTCTGCCAGCGGTTCCCGCCGGCGAATGAAGCCCAGATGCCGTCTTCCGTTCCTGCGAAGAGCAAATGCGGCTCGCGCGGATCCTCGCGGACAACATACGCCCACGACGGAAGGTTCCCGCCGATGTTTGTCCATGTCGCGCCGCCATCGCGAGTTACGTATACGTACGCTTTTGTGTCATTGAAACGATGGCGATCGAATGTGACATACACGGTGTTGCGATCGCGCTGCGAGACCTCGATTGAGGCGACCCATGAGCGCGGCGGTAAGCCGGCGATCTTCGGCGTCAGATTCTGCCACGAAGCGCCGCCGTCACTTGTTACCTGTAGATTTCCATCGTCCGTGCCGGCCCAGAGTGACTTCGCATCCTGCTCGGCAAGTGCGGTGATCGTGCAATACGTCTCCGCGTTGGTCAAGTTCACTTCCAATGGACCACCGCTCGTCTGCAGCCAGCGCTTGTCGCAAGGCTGCGTCAGATCGCCGCTGATAATACTCCACGATTCTCCTTGATCGTGCGAACGAAATACGACGTCCGCACCATAGTAGATTGCGCCGGGATCCGCTGTCGAAACGAGGAGAGGCGCGCTCCAGTTAAACCGATATTGAAACGCGCTGGGCAGCATTCCGCTGCGCACAAATGGTTGTGGTGAGATGGAGCGTCCCTCACCCGTGCGAAGATCCCGGCGCATCAATAAGCCCGCTTCCGAACCCATATAAATAATATTCTCGTCGCGAACGTCGGGTTCGGCCGACGGACCGTCGCCGTAGTCACCAATGAGCCGCCACTGGGGACCAAGACCCCAGTCATTCCAAACGGTGTTGGGACCCCACCAGTTCGTGTTGTCCTGCATACCGCCCATGACGTGGTAGGGAAGCGCGCGATCGTAGGCCACCCGGTAAATCTGCAAAAACGGTACGCTGTTGATGTAGCTCCACGTCACGCCTCCATTCAACGTGGCGTGCAATCCCCAGTCATCGCCGACGAGCACGCGCCGCGGATTCGCAGGATCGATCCACACGTCGTGCGTGTCTCCGGTCTCCGTCACGTTGTTGAACGTTTTCCCGCCGTTTATCGAATGCCACGTCTCACGGCCGGCGATCCATACGCCATTGGGATTATTCGGATCCACGCGCACTTGCGAGCCGTAGAATGGCCGAAAGTTGAGATCCTGACGTGTACTGGCAGTTTTCCAGGTCACGCCGCTATCATCGGAACGGTAGAGCGCACCTTTCTTGTTTGGGATGAGCGCATACACGACGCCCGGGTGATGGGCACTGAGCGAAACGCCGACGCGATTGATTACACCGCTCGGCAGTCCATTGTGAAGTGCTTGATCGGTAAGCCGTGTCCACGTCGCACCATTGTCGGTTGATTTGTATAGGCCGCTGCCCACGCCGCCGCCTCGAAAGGTCCACGGCTGACGCAGGTAGTCGAACGTCCCCGCAAACGCCACCGACGGATTTGAGGGGTCGAAGATGACGTCGCTGCCGCCGGTGGTTTCATTCACATATAAGACGCGCTGCCATGACTTGCCGCCATTCGTCGTGCGGTAAATGCCGCGCTCGCCGCCGGCTGCAAACTCTGGCCCCATGGCAGCGACAAGCGCAACGTTCGCATTACGAGGATCAATCGCGATCTTCGCGATGTGTTGCGAGCCCGCGAGGCCCGCAAACCTCCATGCGTTCCCACCAGTACTCGATACATACACGCCGTCACCAAGCGCGGAACTATTGCGCGGAAATCCTTCGCCGGTTCCGACATATACAATCTTCGGATTGGAAGGGGCGACGGCTATCGCACCGATTGACGTCGAGCGTCCACTGTTGAAGATCGCGCGAAAGGTCGTGCCGCCATCGGTGGACTTGTATAAACCGCCCGAGGCGTGACCGAGATAGATTGTCGTGGGATCACCCGGAATTCCCACGACCGCGTCGAGTCGGCCGCCCATGACCGCCGGTCCGATTTCGCGCCACTTCATGTCGCCGAAATCTTTGGGCGTCACGGTTGCCTGCGCGTTGACGACGGAACCGAAGGCTGCGGTCTGGCTCTCGAGCGCTTGGGCGGAAGAGCACGCCGCTAACAAGGCGCTCGAAACCGTCGCAAGAATCGCGAGACGCCGACACATTTGGGACGATCAGCTCTTCGTGCAACTCATCTTATATTGTGGCTTCCACACGCCTCCGGATTGCACTTCTCCCAAATCTGTGTACTTTGTTGTCGTAAGCGTGTTCGTATCACGAACCTGCAGCGTTTTCCCCGTCGGATCGGTCGCCGAACCGTTCCAAACGATTGTCGCTCCAGTCTGCGTCGTTGATTCGGTGCCGTACGTTCCATCGTTGATGATGAACGGACTCTTCCACGATTTAGTCGCCGGCACGTACACGTTGTACCAGGTGTTATCAAAATTCGCGCCTACGGCGTGATACATGATTGCGCCACCATTGGTCTTCGTCACGGTCAGCGTTTGTGTCGCCGGACCGCCCATTGGTGACGGCATGCTGTTCGTGCAAGCCCAGGTCCCGACTGCCCAGTCAAAGCCGCTCGGACCAACACCGACCGTGGAGGGCGACATCGCTGTCTGCGAGATCGCTGCGCAAGGAGCGAGAACGAATGTCGTGAGCACGATCGAGAAAAGGAATTTCTTCATACGCATTCCTTTCAAAGAACTTAATATCTCCTGTTGTAGCACGAAACGCCAAAAGCAAAAGACATTCAATGTAGAGGCTCGCGTGCTAAAAGAGCGGCTACTTCGGCGCGCGAGTCGACACCTAGCTTCGAAAAGATCGATGCGAGATGCGTTTCAACGGTGCGCTCGCTAATCGTGAGCGTATTTGCAACGGCGCGCGTAGACTTACCTGACGCAACAAGCGCCGCGACTTCGCGCTCGCGTTCGGTGAGTTCGTTCTTTGTCCGGCCGCGGCGATTCGGTGCGGCCAGAACGTTCTCCAGTCGCTCGATCGACAGACGATCGCCCATCTTGCGGTAGAGTTCCAGCGCTTCGAGAGGCCGGCGTAAAACCTCAAGCGCGAGCGCTTGCCAATGCGGCATTTGAAGGTCTGAGAACGCCGGTTCCGCGCTCTCGGCACATGCTCGCGCCCTAACTGCATCGGTCGCGAGTAGCGCGTCGTAGAGCGCCAGATATGCCTTGCCCGCGCGATTCTCCGGATGCGCTGCCCAACGCACCAGCAATTCGCGAACTCGGGGTTGATCTTCAGGCGACCCGTATTGCGCTAGCGCTAGACTCCACCACGGGCGGTGAGCGACGCTCGGAATCGTGCATACGACGCGATGG
>JAFANA010000012.1 GCA_019232905.1 Vulcanimicrobiota bacterium | reverse complement strand
TATCGACGGCAGCGTCGCCGGCCGATTGGAAGAACTCGCGCGAACCTTGTTCGCGAGTAACTAAGAACTGGATTGTGACAGAGTATGATTAACGCTGACGAAATCGCCGGAATCCTGAAGCAACAGATTCAGAGCTTCAAGACCGAGGTTCAAGAAGACGAAGTCGGTACCGTCATCGAGGTCGGTGCGAACCTTGCACGCGTGTACGGACTCCGTGGCGTGCGCGCATCGGAGCTCGTCGAGTTTCCGAACGGTCTGCAAGGCGTTGCGCTGAACCTCGAAGAGGACAACGTCGGCGTCGTGATCCTTGGCTCCGACGCGGACATCAAAGAAGGCGACAAGGTTCGCCGCACCGGACGCATCGCGTCGGTTCCGGTTGGTGAAGCGCTGCTCGGACGTGTCGTCAATCCGCTCGGTCAACCGATCGACGGCAAAGGCCCGATCGAGACCAACAAATATCGCACGATCGAAAACACTGCTCCGACCGTCGTTCAGCGTCAGGGCGTCAAGCAGCCGCTGCAGACCGGTATTCGCGCGATCGACGCGCTGATTCCGATCGGTAAGGGCCAGCGCGAGTTGATCATCGGCGACCGTTCGACGGGTAAGACCGCGATCGCAATCGACACGATCATCAACCAAAAGGGTCGCAACGTTTTCTGTATTTACGTTGCGATCGGCCAGAAGAACTCAACCGTCGCCGCACTTGCGCAGGTGCTCGAGCAAAAAGGCGCGATGGATTACACGACGATCGTCGCCGTCAGTCCGTCGGAAGCCGCCGCGCTACGGTGGCTCGCGCCGTTCGCCGGTTGCGCGATGGGCGAAGAGCTGATGTACGGCGGCAAAGACGTGCTGATCATTTACGACGATCTCACGAAGCACGCGCAGTCGTATCGTGAAATGGCGCTGTTGCTTCGCCGTCCGCCGGGCCGCGAAGCGTACCCGGGCGACGTCTTCTTCCTGCACTCGCGTTTGCTGGAGCGCGCAGCGAAACTCTCCGACGAACTCGGGGGTGGTTCGATGACGGCGCTGCCGGTTATCGAAACGCAGGCCGGTGACTTCGCGGCGTACATTCCGACGAACGTCATCTCGATCACCGACGGTCAGATCTATCTGACGCCGGACCTCTTCTTCCAAGGGATCCGTCCCGCTGTCGACGTCGGCCTTTCCGTGTCGCGCGTCGGTGGGTCGGCGCAGACCAAGGCGATGAAGAGCGTTGCCGGTCAGCTGAAGCTGGAACTTGCGCAGTACCGCGATCTCGCGGCGTTCGCGAAGCTCGCGAGCGACCTCGACAAGGCGACCCAGATGCAGTTGATGCGCGGTGAGAAGATGACCGAACTCCTGAAGCAGCCGCAGTATCAGCCGCAACCGATGGAAGATCAAGTCGCGATCATCTACGGCGCGACCAATGGCTTCGTCAACGATATCCCGACGCCGCGCTTGCAAGAGTGGGCCAAGGGCTTCATCGACTTTCTGCATGCAAAGTACGCGTCGATTCCGGAGTCGATCGCGAAGACCGGCCAGTTGCCGGACGACGTGAAGAAGCAGCTCGACGTCGCACTCACGGAGTTCAATAAGAGCTTCTAATGCCGAGCGTTCGCGATCTCCGCGACCGTATTCGGTCGCTCAAGAACACGCAGCAAATCACCAAGGCGATGAAGCAAGTCGCCGCGGCGAAGATTCGTCGTGCGGAACAGGCGCAGAAGCAAGCGCGTCCGTACGCGGACACGCTTTCGGAGATGCTGCGCGATCTCATGAGCGCAGTTAGCTCGGTGGATCATCCGTTCATGAAGCCGGGCAAATCCGGCGCGCCGGCGGGCGTCATCCTGATGACTGCCGACAAGGGTCTTGCGGGCGCATTCAACTCGAACCTGATCCGCGCCGCCGAGATCTTCGCGCGTGAAAACGGAAACGTGCGCTTCTATACGGTGGGTATCAAGGCGCGTAACGCCGTGCGGCGTTTGGGCCAGCCCGATCATCCGACGTGGGCGATCAACGCACCGTCGAAGATCGACACCGCACGCGACGTTGCGCATCGCGTCACCGACGACTTCGTCAACGGCACGATCTCCGAGATCGTTCTGATCTCACCGAAGTTCGTGTCGATGATGTCGCAGCGTCCGGAAACGCGCAAGCTCGTGCCGATCGAAACCTCGAGTTTCGATACGTCACAAGCGAGCGACGAAGCCGCCCCGAAGTCGCGCGGCGCCGTCGAGTTCGCACCGTCGCCGGAGTTCGTACTTTCGCGGTTGCTGCCGAAGTATCTCGAGTTCACGATCTATTCGTCGATCCTCGAAACCGACGCATCGTTCTTCGCGGCGCAGCTCGTCGCGATGAACAACGCGACCGACAACGCATCGAAGCTCGTCAACGAGCTCACCATCAAAATGAATAACGCGCGTCAAGCGGCGATCACCAAGGAACTCTTGGAAATCGTGGGTGGCGCGGAGGCGCTTAAGGGATGATGGTGCACGCATCGTTGGCCGGGACGCCCGCATTTTCACATCGTGTGAAAATGCTACTCGCTGAAATCGGACTCTCGCCATCCTGGCTCCGTCCGATTCTCAGATGCCCGTCCGACGACGCACCAGCCGTCACCCCTTAAGCTAAGAAATACGAATTAAGAAGCCTAAAAGAGAGTTGAAGTAAAATGGCTACTGCCACTGCTACTGGTAAGGTCGTTCAGGTACTCGGTAACGTCGTCGACGTGGAATTCACGGCCGAGACGTTGCCGAAGATCAACGATGCGTTGACGGTTCGGTTGAACGAAGACTCGCATGCGGGACAGAACGGCCATGCATCGACGGCCGGCGTTGAACTCGGCGGTACGGCGATGGCGGCGCGCGAGCTCACGCTTGAAGTGCAAGACGAACTCGGCAACAACCAAGTTCGTTGCCTCGCGATGGGTTCGACTGACGGTCTCGTGCGCGGTTCGGCGGTGACCAGCACCGGCGGTCCGATCACGGTGCCGGTCGGTGAAGGCACGCTCGGACGCATCTTCAACGTTCTCGGCAAGGCGATCGATTCGAACGATCCGGTCAAAGCTGCGGCGGAGTGGCCGATTCATCGTCCCGCGCCGGAGTTCAAATATCAGGATCCGACGCCGCGTATTTTCGAAACGGGCATCAAAGTCATCGACTTGATGGCGCCGTACACGCGCGGTGGTAAGGTGGGTCTTTTCGGTGGCGCGGGCGTTGGTAAGACGGTTCTGATTCAAGAGCTGATTCGGAACATCGCCTACGTTCATAAAGGCTTCTCGGTGTTTACCGGCGTCGGCGAGCGTACGCGTGAAGGCAACGATCTCTGGGTCGAAATGAAAGAATCTGGCGTTCTCGCGCAGACGACGCTCGTGTTCGGTCAGATGGACGAGCCCCCGGGCGTGCGTTTCCGTATCGCGCAGACCGGCGTCACCATGGCCGAGTACTTCCGCGATGAACTCGGCGCCGACGTGCTCCTGTTCAT
>JAFANA010000135.1 GCA_019232905.1 Vulcanimicrobiota bacterium | reverse complement strand
ACGTCGTCTCCATTCTCTCGCTGGTCGGACAGCCGGAAAACGTCAATCGTCTGTTCGCGACCGTTATAGGCGGCGGGCTGGCGATGCTCTCGTACTGCGTTTGGCCCACGTGGGAAGCCGCTACGACGCGCCGGCAAATCGTCGTCTTTCTCGAGAAGTTGTGCGTCAATATGCGGGGCCTCTTCGAAGGCCTTGCGGATCCGTCCCGGCGGGACGCCGCGGCACTGAGCGAGTCGCGAAACGATATCTGGAGCGCGCGCACTGCGGCAAATGCCTCACTGGAGCGAATGCGCAGCGAGCCACAGGCAACGCATGACATCTCGGAAGAGCGGGCCCTTGGGATCATGGCAGCGCTGCATCGCATGGAGTTTGCGAATCTGGAGCTTTGGACGCTATACACCGATCCTTCCACACCTGCGCTACCACAGGTGCTGCCGTTTTGGCAGCGTGGTAAAGCCGCGATCGTTGAAATCTCCGCTGCGCTTTCAGGAAAGTTCGGAGCACCGGCGCGCAATGACAGCTTGCGCGATGCCTATGAGAAGATGAAGACCGACCTCTGCGATGTAAATACACCGGCGACGCGATTGCTGCTCGAATCTTGCGATTGTCTCGTTGACAGCATCGACACCATGGCGACCTTCGTTGGCTAGTGATTCTTGGCATCGCACGACCGCCGCGATGTACGGTGCGTTTAGGATTCAACGCACCGTCGATTGGCTTTTCGTCGTTCGCTGCGCGCTAGGAATGGTCGTGGGCGTGGCCGGCGGCTACGCAACCGGTACGCCGATGGCAGCAGTCGTCGGTGGCTTTACCGCGCTTGGCACGGGCATGGCATCGCAACAGGGATTCTATCGCACACGGCTGACAACGATGATCGCCGTCACGCTCGCGATGACGCTCTGCACCACGATTGGATTTCTTACGGGACACTCACCGTTGCTGTCGATCCTTGTGTTGGCAGTGTGTGGATATATATACGGGATTACTGCATCGTTCGGCGCCGCTGCATCCGCGATCGGTATCTGGGCCGTCTTATCGCTCATCATCTTTGGGCACCTTCCGGTTTCGACATCGGCCATGAGCGTCTGCGCGCTAACATCGCTGACGAGCGGCGCGGTGCAAATACTCTTGCTTGTCGCAACGTGGCCACTCTACCGGTATCCGCAGGAACGGCGAGCGTTGGTGGATGTCTATTGCGGACTTGCATCATATGCGCGTGGGGAGGTTGGACCGGATCAGTTGCTAGAGCAGAGCGAGTCCTTTCGCAAACTGCGAGCGATCCTCGCCGATCCTCAGCCGTTCGGACGCCCAATAACAATGACCGCTTTGCAGACATTGCTCGATGAAGCGGAGCGAGTGCGTGCAACACTCGCTGAGCTGCCGCCGAACGATGCCGGCGTCAATGACGATCGCTCGGTTGCAGCCGACGTTCTCAATGCGATCGCGGCATCGGTGGACAGTTCGCGCGCGCCCACGAACCAAGCACTTCGAAACCGTCTTGATGCGCCTTCAGCGGATCCCGCCGTTAGGGCGCTTTTTGGTCAGCTGCGAGCTGCATGGCGCATGGCTTCCATACCGTGGCGCGGGTTCTCGCTCCGAACACCGGTCAACTTCAAGCTAAAACTCCCGATCGTCAGGGAAGCTTTTGCATTCCTTCGCCAAAACGCAAGCGTACATACGTCATTTGGCAGGCACGCATTGCGTCTTGCCGTCGTTCTGGCGATCGCACGCACATTGGAACACGTGGTGCCGTTTGAACGAGGTTACTGGATTACGCTGACGGCTGCGGTCGTGTTGCGACCGGATTTCACGACGACGTTCGTAAGAGCGATCGGCCGCATCATGGGAACGATCGCGGGCGTCGTAGCCGCCACCGCGATCGTCGTCGCGGTGCCCAATACGCCGTACGTCGACCTTGCACTCGCAGCGCTTTTTGGCGCGTTGACGTTCGCTGCCGTTCAAGTGAATACGACGATCTTCGGTTTCGTTATCACGGAGTACGTCGTCTTCATCGTCGCAACGCTCGGACAGCCGGAGCATGCTGAGATCATCAATCGAGGACTCGCTTCAGTTTCGGGTGGGCTACTCGGAATGCTTGCTTACGTTCTATGGCCGACGTGGGAATCACCGGCGACGCGCGGACGGATCGTAACCCTGCTAGAAAGACTGCGCTCGTACATGCTCGTGCTCTTTGAGGGCCTCGCGGATCCGGCGCGGCGGGACGTTCGCGCACTGAATGCGCTGCGCGATGAAACGTGGCGCGCCCGCGCCGCTGCAAATGAATCGCTGGAACGCATGCTCAGCGAGCCCAACGCGTCGCGGCAACTCTCCGATGAAACCGCCCTTGGTATTATGGCGGCGTCGCGTCGTGTTGAATTTGCGAATCTTGAATTGTGGGGCCTTTATGAGGATCCGTCGACGCCCGCACTGCCGCAGGTATCATGCTTTTCTGAGGCGGTCGACGCCGCGTTGGAGAGTGATATCCGGTTGCTCTGCGGGCCTCACGGCATGCGCGCTCCGCGATCATTGCGCGGCGCGTATGAGTCAATGAAAGCGTCGCTTGGCAACGCGAATTCGCCGGCAGTGCAGGTGTTGCTTGATGCCGGCGATCGGCTTGCCGACAGCGTGAACACGATCAGCGCGCTAGTTGCGCCGCAAGCCGGCGGTTCTCGTAGCTGAGCCGTTCGTTATTTGCGGTGAGTTCGGTGAAGAGCATCGCCCAAGAAACGGCGACGCTTGCTTGTACGGAGAACGTCTTCATCGCATCGCC
>JAFANA010000071.1 GCA_019232905.1 Vulcanimicrobiota bacterium | reverse complement strand
TTACAGGGCCGACACCGCCGGGTACCGGTGTGATCGCGCCTGCGACTTCGACGGCGGAGGCGTAGTCGACGTCGCCTTTCAATTCGCCGTTGACAACCGTCGTGCCGACATCGATCAGCGTCGCACCGGGCGCGATATCGCCGCCGCCGATCAGTCCGGGTACGCCGGTTGCGACGACGACGATTTCAGCCATCTGCACGTACGGCTGTAAACTCACACTTTCCTTATGCAGCACCGTTACCGTCGCGTCTTGTGCAAGCATCAACATCGCGACCGGCGCGCCGACGACGATCGAACGTCCGATCATCACCGCGCGGCGTCCGCGCAGCGGCCAATGCGGGCTGCGTTCTAGGAGCAGCATCACCGCGGCCGGCGTGGCTGGAACGAACTCGGTTCCGCTGCCGAAGGCGAGGTGCCCCTGGTTCACCGGATGGGTGCCGTCGACGTCCTTATGGACGGGGATCGCGTCGGCGATTTCGCGGATGGAGAGATGGACCGGGAGCGGTTGCTGCAGCATGACGCCGTGGATCGACGGATCGTTGCGCAGCCGTTCGAGCCGTTCGCGGACGTCAGCGGCGGACGCATGGCCCGGGAGGCGGTCGACCTCGACTTCGACGCCGACGCGCTCGCCGGTTTTCACCAAGTTGCGAACGTACGCGACGCTCGACTCGTTTTCTCCGACGAAAACGATCACGAGTTTGGGATGAATCCCGAGCTCGCGTAGCGCACTCGTACGTGCGATCAGTTCCGTACGCAGATCGGCGGCCAGCGCCTTGCCGTCGAGAATGTGGGCGGACACGCGGTCGCGGTTTCGTCCGTAGGAGGATGGTCACCTGGAACACGTGCGGCGTGAAGTGCGCCTGGGATCCAATTTCGCGGCGGAAAGCTTCGAGCGCGCGTTCGAGCGCTTCGTTCAAATTTATAACGTCTTGCCCAAGCTCGCGCGCTGCAGCCCCGATGTGCTTTCGCGCTATTGCCGCCTGTTCGAGTCCGGTGACGACGCGGCGCGCAAACGCGAGGTCCGCTTTCGCGGCGTTCCGTTGTATGCGGCCGTGATGCCGGCGGGAACCATTGCGTTCGAAGGCGAGGTCGACGAAGACCGCATGGGTGACTGGTGAACCGTCAGATCCGTTGGCTCCTGATCTTAGCGGTGCTTGCGATCGCCGCGGTCATCATCGTGCCGTTCTTTCGTTCCGACACGTCACACGCCACCGGGCCGTCGGCTCTTGCCGGATCTGCGGCTCCCGTATTTGCACTTCTCGACGATCGCGGCGCCAGCGTCTCGCTGCAGCAGTATCGCGGTCACATCGTGCTGATGAATCTTTGGGCATCCTGGTGCCCGCCGTGCCGCGCGGAAATGCCCGACCTTCAGCGCCTCTCGCAGCAATATACCTCCGCCGGGCTCGTCGTCGTCGGCGTGAATGAAGGCGAATCGCCTGAACGAGCGCGGGCATTTGCGCAGTCGCTCGGTATTCGGTTCCCGATCTGGATCGACGATCAACAGCGCTACGGCCGCCTGTATGCGGCGCTCGGCATGCCCACGACCGTGGTGATCGGACGCGACGGAAATGTCGTGAAGGGATTCGACGGTGCACTGACGCTTACGCAGATGCAAGACGCGGTCCGGCCGTACCTGAAAACGTGATCGCGAGTCTTACTGCCGGTGCCGCGCTCATTGTATGCGCGCTGGTTGAGTTGCTGTTTCCGGGCAAAGATCTCTATCACTACGGCTGGTTCAACGTGCTGCTTGCCGCGCTCATCGTCGTGGCCGTATATCCCCTTGCGCGAACACTGCGCGCGCTGAGTACGCCGCGCGAACGAGCCGGATTCACGGCGGGCATTGCGGGCGCAGTTATCGCTGGTTTTGCGACGATCGCGTCGGGATTGCTCGGCCCGGATACGCAGGTACTAGTTGCCGCACCGGGCGCAACTGAACGTGTTGATGCGCTCGGCGGTTCGCTCGTGTTTCCGATTGCTGCCGCGAACGGCGCGTCGCAGTCCGGCGTGCAACTCGTACGCGGTGGACGTGCGCTCGCCGTTACCGCACGACGGTACGACGGCCCATTTCTGCTCGTAGCGCTTCCGCGGCCGGTTGTCTCGGTTGACGTTTCGGATCTGCGCGGAGGACATCTAACGATCACGCAACCAACGGGCAACGCTTTTTTGTCGCCCGTGCTGCTGATGCAAGCGCAACAAGTTATTGCCGGTATGACGGTACCGTACGATTCCTTTGCAGTACCCGCGGAGCATCGCGTTGTCAAAGCCGTGCTCTTCAGCGCGGAGCAAGCCGAGCGAATGCCGTCGCTCGGTGCGGCAACGGCGGCCGTGCTCTTCGACGTCGAGAACGAGAACGAAGTCGAAGTCAAGAACGGAATCGCCGTCGCACCCGACGGTCACCGCGTGACGCTCGCCGGAATCCAACTCTTACCGCGCGTCTTCGAGTATCCGGCGGTCGAAGTGATTTCGGTTCCCGATATTCGCGTTGTCGGTTTCGCGCTCGTGCTCGTTATTGCCGGAGCTATCTTGACGCGCCTGCCGCAGACCGTGTAGGATGTGCGAACTATGACGTACCGCGCTTCGCGCCCGTTGCCGCCGCCGCCGCATCACGAGATGCCGGTTCGGTAGCGCACGCGTCGTCGGAAGATTGGACGAAGCCGCTCCAGCCGGGGCGGCTTTTTTATTTTTGGAGTCGAGGAATGCGAGTCGGAATTATCGGTCACGGAACGCTCGGCGGCGCGATTGCCGAAGGCCTGCGCACGTGCGCAACGGTGACGTCGATCGAGAGCACTACGAAACGAACGAGCGCGCGCAATAGCGAAGTCGTACGCGCGAGCGATGTCGTCCTCGTGTGCGTGAAGCCGTATGACGTGCAAGCGGTCCTGCTCGCCGTTTCCGACGCGTTGACGGAGAAGCATGTCCTGATCTCTACCGCCGCGTCGGTTGGGATCGATCGGTTGCGTTCGTGGTCGCAGCGGAACGGACGGGTCGTGCGTGTGATGCCGAACACGCCCGCTCGGGCGGGTGCCGCGATGACCGTGGTCGCGCGTGATGCGCTCAGTTGCAACGACGCTATCGAAATCGCACGGCAATTGTTTTCGTCGCTCGGCCGCACAATCGTGTTGAATGAGGAACAGATGGATGCCGTGACTGCGATCAGCGGCTGCGGACCCGCGTACGTCTTCGTCGTCATTGAGGCCATGATCGACGCGGCGATCGCTCTCGGCATCCCCTACGCCGACGCGCGAGAAATGGTTGCACAAACGGTGCTCGGAGCAGCAGCGTTGGTGCTGCGCGGGAACGAGCATCCCGCGCAGCTCAAGACCGCGGTCGCGACACCGGGCGGAAAGACGGTCCGCGGATTGATTGAGTTGGAAGAGGGCAATCTGCGGGCGACACTTAGCCGCGCGCTGCGCAGCAGCGCAGGTTAGGGGTCGTCCTTGTCTTCGTCATCGTCCACCGGTGGCGTCAAGCCCGTAAAGTCACCGATCAGGTTCGCGGAATAGGGGGCGTTTAGCATGTCGAACCCGCTGCCGGGCAGCCCGATCTTGCCGTCGATGAAGACGATCTGCTTATCGTGGTCGACTTCAAGGATTTGATCATCGAATTGATTTGCGATCAGCGTGTCGCCGTTGCGTAGACGAACGGCTCGCGTCGGGAACGGTTGTTTGATGCTTCCGGCTTGTTTGTTGGTGACATAGAACCATGCGACTTTCTTGCCCGGTGTCACCTCGAGAATGCGGCTGTTGTTCGAGTCGGTGATGAGCGTGTTGCCGTTTTCCAGCCGGCTCGCGAAAGCGGCGCCGCTCAGCGTCGCCGTATCGGCCGGACTTCCGTATTGCCACACGATGCCGTGCATCGCTTTGTCGACTTCGATGACGCGGTTGTTGTTTTCATCCGCGGGCGTTCACCCCGTACTGCCAGACGATGTGTTTGTCACGAGTGACTTCGATCACGCGCTCGTTGCTCTGGTCGACGATCATGTAATGACGGTTTGGAAGGCGCAGAGCGAACACCGGCACGTTGAGTTCGTCGAAACCGAATCCGCTTTTGCCGGCCTGACCGTATTGCCAGACGACCTTTCCGTGACTGTTTACGAGAATAATCCGGTTGTCGACGCAGCCGTTGGGCGGCGGACACTGCGGCTCCGTTCCTCCTGGAGCACCTGTTCCGGCGATAAGGGTGAAGCGGCCGATTCGCTCCGCGTCGTTCGGACCAACGATTGAGCTGGGACCGGCGACACTAGAACCGCTACCGAAGTGCCAATCGATTGCGTGATTCCGATCGATTTGAAGCACGCGATTGTTGAACTGATCGGTGACAAGAATGTCGTCCAACCGTGAAACGTTCCTCGCTTCGGTCGAGAGCGACGCCGGCACGGCAACGGGACGGCTCAAGGGTGTTTGGCCGCCGCCTGCGCCTCCGCCACACGCCGACAATAAAGAAACAGCACTCAATACAGCTATGTTACACTACTTTAATTTCGTGAAGAATCTCTGAAATGCGGCCATCGTTGTGACGTCCTTCACGCGCAGTCGCGCGATCTCGAACTGCGGCCGCATGCCGAGCCGGTGAGAAGGATCGGTCGTAAAGGCGAGTGCAACCGGTTCCTTCGTCAAAATCGCTTCGGTTGCGCGATTGAACGTACCGCCGGGGTACGCATACGTATCGGCATCGATGCCGTGATCGCGCAGCGCGGTCAAGCACCCATCGATCTGAAACTGTTGCCGCGCGGGCGAGAGCGACGCGAGATCGACGTGCTGGACGCTGTGTCCGCCGATCGACATGCCGTCGTGCTGCAGCCGGATGATCTGGTTCCAGGTGAGATGGTTTCGCCTGCCTACGTTGCCGGTCGTGATGAAAAACGTCGCATGCGCGTGGTGAGCAAGTAAAATCGGAAGCGCGTCCGTGTACTGATCCGCATAGCCGTCATCGAACGTAAGGATGACCATATCACCGGTATCATGATGCGCCGCATTTGCTTGCAAGTAGTCATCGACGCTGACCCCGCGCAAATGACGGCTCTCGAGGTAATCGAGTTCGTCCGAGAGCTGGGCCGGTGAAATGGTCAGTGCGCGGCCGATTTTATCGGGCGGCGTGTGCGAATCGACTTGGTGGTACATCAGCACGGCGGGCAAATTCAGGAGCAACGCAAGAAGAAGTTGCATTGGGGAGCCCCTAAAATTCCGTCGTACTCGTGAAGGTGAAACGCTCGAGCTTTGCGGTCGGCACGACGAGCGAGTACGAATATTGTCCCGTGCGGTGCTGCTCTTTCGAAAACGATACCGCGCCGAGTGCTTCGACGATACTTTGATTAAAACGCAGGTTGCGCACCCCGCCGGTAATGCGACCGTGTTCGATGAGGAACGTCCCGTCGCGCGTCATTCCGGTGACGATCGTTTTTTTCTGATCGACCGTGCGGATATACCAAAACCGGGATATGAGCAGGCCTCGTGTCGTTTCGGAAATGAGCTCTTCGCTCGACTTTGTCCCCGGTGCAACGACGACGTTGAGCGCCTGTGGACCCCACGCATTGGGTGCCGGCAAAGCGTGGCCGGTGTTCGCGCGGTTCAACTTCTTTGCGTAGTAGCTGTCGGTTACGATGTTCCGCACGATGCCCGCTTCGACGAGCGCGAGACGCTCCTTCGGCTGCGCCTCGAAGTCGAAGGGCATGCCGGGTGCAAGCGGATGCGCGTAGTCGTCGTGAATGGTGACCGAATCGGCAAAATACGAGCGGTCGAGCCCGTCGCTGCAAAACGACGAACCTTCATCGAACGACTGCGCGGAAAAGTGCCCGACGAGATAGAGGAGCAACTCCCCGAATGCGGGCGGTTCGAGAATAACCGTCCATTCGCCCGGCTCGACGCTTTGCGGCGCGCCCGATTCCCGTGCTTTGTGAGCAGCGCGACGGCCAACGTCGCGTCCGTTGACGGCGCCGATTTTCGTCGAATAAAACTCCGCGAACCCCGAGGAATCCGGGGCAATCATCTTCACGTTCGCCTGCGCGTCGGTTCCGTCGAACGATGCAAGCGCACCCGATGAATTCGCAACCGTAACGCCCGCGCGCGCGGTGGAAGCATACCCGGCGCACCAATAGCCGGTCTCGTCCGCTTCAGTGAGAATCGAATCGCAGATTTGCGCACGTGCGAACGCATCTGCGCGCGACGTGGCTTCGTCGAACGCGCCCTCGGGAGCCGTGACGGAGCCGCCCTGAGGGAGCGCTGGTTGCAGGGGATCGGCGGGAGCAAACGGCGCCATATCGATTGCGCGGCGAACGAGTTCTTCGAGATCGGCGTCACTCGTGCGGTTCGTTGCCGCGACGCCGGTACGTCCGTCGACGATTGCGCGAACGGAGACGTTGACGTCGATTGCGTCGACGTTCTGATTCGAAACGCCGTGCGTAAAGCGCGTCAACGCGCTGTTCGATGCACTGACGATCACTTCGGTTTGGTCCGCGTTCGAGGCCGCAAGCACGCGCCGCGCAATTGCTTCGCGTTCCGCCTTATCCACGGTAGCCGACTCCCACCGCGATATTACGGAAGCGCGCGGGGGACGTTGCCTGCGTCGTGCGCCCGCTTTGCATCGGCTCGCCCTTTCCGCAATTCGGCGTGCCCCAGGCGTTCCACGAACGTTCGTCGGCAATGGCGTCGCACGCGTTCCAAAACTGCTGCGTCATCCCGCCGTACGTCGGATTCTTGAGCATTCGTCCGGGCTTCCCGTTCTTGATCTCCCACGCGATCTGACAACCGAACTGGAAATTCAACCGCCGATCGTCGATCGACCACGAGCGATTACTTTCCATATAGACGCCGTCGCGCACGTCGTCGAAAAGATGCTCGAACGGAACGTTTCCCGGCAGCAAGTTCAAGTTGCACATGCGGATCATGGGGACGAATTCCCAGCTCTGCGCGCGAACGCATGCGTTGCTTTTTCGTCCGATCTCACGCGCCGTATCGTTGCTCATTTCGTAGCCGACCAGCACGCCGTCGCGGATGATGTCGGAGAGGCCGGATTCCGTGCCTTCGTCGTCGTAGCCGCACGTCGCCATACCGAACGGCAACGTGTTGTCGATGACGATCGAAACGATGTCCGAGCCGTATTTGAGCTTACCGAGCTGATCGATTTCGAGAAAACTCGTTCCGGAGAAGTTCGCTTCCCAGCCCATCACGCGGTCGAGTTCGGCGGGATGTCCGCAGGACTCGTGAATCTGCAGCGACATCTGCGAACCGCCGAGAATGATATCGAACGTACCGCTCGGACATTGCGGTGCAGTAAGCAACGCTGTCGCCTCTTCGCCGATGCGCGCGGCGTTTTGGACGAGTTGCGCCTCTTCGACGATCTCCCATCCGCCCGACTTATAGAGTCCGATGTCGCCTGGAAACGTTCGCGCTTGCACGTCACCCTCGCCGACTGCAAGCGCTTGAATGCCGCTGCCGGTTTGTACGATGCGCTGTTCGATTGCCGAACCGATCGAACTGAAGAAATATTTCTCCGTGTTCCACAGATCGAGCCACGCGCGACCAACGGCAATGGACGGTGTCGAGTGCAGCGCTTTTTCGGCTTCGAGCAGCAACGCGACGCGGTCGCCGAGCGGAATGCGCTGCGGATCGCGTTTGAGCGGGGTGTGAAAGCGGCCGGTATAGGCGACCGGCGGCGGCTCCCCGACGGGGCGCCGCGCGATCGAAGCGCTTGCGCGCGCGATCGTCACGGCGCGGGCAGCGGTGGCGTCGATTCCCGCGGGACTCAGATCTTCGCTGGCTGCAAATCCCCACGCTCCGTCGACGAGCGCGCGAATGCCATATCCGACGGTGCGTGAATCGGCGAGCGAAGCAACGACGGCGTTGCGTACTTCGATGCGTTCGCTGCGCACGGATTCAAAACGAATATCCGCGTAGACCGCGCCACGGGCAGCCGCGGTATCGAGCGCCCGCCGCCCAAGGTCTTCGAACTGCATGAACGGCGAACTACTCCGAGCCGCCGACCACCGCCTTCACGTCTTTGATTTCAATTGTTCCCGCGTGTTCTTCACCCGGCGCCGCTCCGATCACGTAAATCGCCGTTAAGCGGGCGGGCTGGAACAGCGATTGCGGAAACCGCACGACGACGTGGCGCCAGCCGTGCTCGTCCAAAACGGTCGCAGGCAGCAAGACTTCCTCGTTGAGCGCGTTGTGCAGTGCGACTTTGAGGTGCGCCCCGCTGCCGTCGTCGCGCACATCGAACGCGACCCCGGCGGACCGCGGGGGCAACGGCGTATCGGCAACGGCGTATGCCGCACGCTCGCCTTTCCCGAGCGCGTAGCGCAAGTCGACGCAACCGCTGCAATCGCTGCTCGTTGCGCCGTCGCCGCCTTTAGGTGCCGTCATAAAATGCGCGTGGTCGGTAAAGGGCAACGCAAGCTCACGGAAGCCGACGCTGATGCGCGCGTTTGCGAGATGATCGCCGATCAACAAGGAGATGACCGCGTCCTCGGATCCCGCGGAAAAGAGGCCCATGCCGTCGATGATTCCAGTATTCGCACGCCACGGGAGATGCGCAGGCAACGCGAGTTCGTACCCGGCGTCATCGTACGCGTGCGCTTCGAGCGCGATCCGTCCGTTCTTATCGACCATCGGTTCGTGCGGAAGAATAACGATGCGTGCCGGGTTGCTATCGACGTCGATCGGAATGCGTGAAACGAGCGCGCCACGATGAACGATCAGATTGCCCGAACCGGCGCCGCGCGCAATAAACGTACCGTCCGCATACGCGCCGAGCGATGCCGGATCGACGTCTACTTGGATCGCACCCGGAGCAGCGACGGGATGATCTGAGGCGTCGACGGTCGCGAACCGAACCGGAACGTGTGCGCCGACGAGTGCGCGAACCGCTTGCGGTTGCGCGACGATTTGCGCCGGCGTCGTCACCGGCGCGTCGCTGTACACGAACACGCCGTCGGAGACGGGGCGTTCCTTACCGTCCGACGGTGAATTCACGAGCGTTGCGGCGGTATTTCCCGGAATGCGAACCGACATCTCGGATGAACCGCCGCTGTCGAATTCCATGCCGCGGGTCGCGCCGAACGCACGCATGAGCGCAGAGAATTCTTCCGGAGTAACGCCGACCGATTCGTCCGGCTGGCGCCCGTCGACCTCAACGAGCAAAAGCGTGCCGTCCGGCGTGAGCGCGGCGCCGCTTTGCGGTGCGCGCATGGAATACGTTCCGCCGCGCGGTCCGTCGAGATCGTCATACCACTTTCCGTCTGCAAGGATCAGCGGACCGCCGCCGACGGCAGCCTGAACGTTTGATAACCCCATTGGATCGAGATCGCCGGTTGCAACGACCGTGTCCCCCGGATTGGGAACGCCGGTGGTTGCAATTGCAGTGGGTCCAATGGCCACGTAGTAGCCCGCGGGTTGCCGCGAGAGATTATTGGCCTGGTTCACGACCGTGTACGTCGTGAACGGAGGCGTTCCGGTTCCCTGTTTGAGCGCAAGAAGCGTAAGGCTCTCGTTGGGGGCTACGGATCCGTATTGAGGTGTCAGCAACGAGATGCCGCCGCGCGGCGGCAGCATTTCGTTGACGGCATCGATCGCGAATGTCCGATCGCCGATCTGCAACTGTCCCGTGAAGCTCGTCTCAGCGATTTCGGGACCTTGGTTCGTAACGAACAAGGCGAATCGTTTGCGCGGCGTTCGAAGCAAGATATGATTGCTGACGACGACGTTCGTCGGTTGATTCGTCGCACCGATGTCGAAGTAATCGCCGTTGATGCCGGCGATCGCGCCGGTGCGCTGCGCCATCGACGAAATCGTTTCGCCGCTCGACGTCAGTGCATCGTGCGCAAGGACCGAATCGACGCGCACGTGCGGTTGATTCGGCGCGATCGCAAGCACGTGCACGACCATCGGACCGAGCGCAGTCGTCATATCGTACCGCGCGTACTCGACACCGGGCGTTACGCGTTCCGCACTGCGCGGCGCGGTCACTACGTGCGGAAACGGCGCCTCCGGCATAAGGCGCAGCGGGAGCGCGGCAAGAACCAGTGCAGCTATCACAACGTCGGGAACCCCTCCAGAGGTTCCTAACGTACGACAGACGAGTGCGGGTGCCATACCGCGACGGCGAGCGGATAGCCGCCCGTTGCGAACGGTGCCCCTGAGAGACGTTTCAAGGACGTAGTTTCGATCACGTCAACGTCGTTCGATCGCGCGCAAGGGATGTAAAGCCGGCCGCCGTCGACGAGCGGTTTCCACGGGGTCCGGCACGTAGTCAGCGGCGCGTGCGCCGGGCGCATCGTGCGCGAATCAAAGACGTACACGTCGTCGTCGTGTTCGTCCGTAACGAAAAGATGGTGATGGAGGTCATCGACCGCGACGCCGAGCGGAAACGACAACGCGCGCGTGCGTGCGACGATGCGGGGAACGTCGTGCGACACGTCGATCGCGAGGGCGGACCCTGCCGCTCCAAAAGGCGATGTGATGCTCTGGTTTGATACCGCATAGAGCCGGGATCCGTCGCTGCTGAGCGCGAGCGAGAACACGCGCGGAACCGCATTGAAGCGGCGAAGCTCGACGAGCGAGTCCGCGTCGACGATCGAGATGGTGCCGTCGTTAACGTTCGCGACGTAGATACGCCGTCGGCGCGGATCGACAGCGATTCCTTCTGCCGTCAATCCGAGGACGCGTTGACGAATCGTGCCGTCGGCCCCGATCCGCGTGATCGCACCCGCACCGTTGACATCCCGATTACTCGCATACAGCGCGTGCGTTGTGGGATCGAAGGCGACTTCGTCGGTGAACGGGACGCCGGAATACGTCGATACGTTCCATGGTTGCAGTTTCGCAATCGCGGCGATCGTCCCGTTCGTCGCGGCGGCGGCGATGGCACCGGAAGGATCGATCGCGACGTCACTCGGTGCGCCGCCGACACCGAGAACAGCGTGTTTTACAAACGGGGGCGCGGCGTCGTGAAAAATGACGCCGTCGTCGTAACTCGCAACGGCGAGAAACGGCTCCTGCGCGTTCGGCGGCGGCGCGAACGTAACCGATCGCATCGCGAGCGCGTTCGTTCCGGCAGCCACCACCGTTGCGCTGCCGTCGACATCGCCCGGAACCCAGTATTCGCCTGCGCTGAAGCGGCCGGGACCGAGCACGTCGATATCATAGGGCGGCGCAAGCCCGTCGACGTCCACCGGCACGACGCTCCCGGGAAGCAACGGAAGATCGGGAAGCGTGAACGACGCAACCGCCTTGGGCGCATGCGCGCGGTGAGGTGCGGCGCCGATTGTAAATGCGATCAGCAGCCCGGCGAACAGACGGCGGATCAATGCGTTGTGAAGTACCCGAAGGCGAGCAGAACGATGCCGACGACGGAAATCCCGATCGCGACCCAGAGCAGCGCACGAGACGACGTCAGTGCAGAAATTGACGACAGGACGATGGCGATCTCGAAGAGCGTCGTTCCGACTTCGAGTATGACGTACGAAGACATCAATGCTTCTGATTGTTCTTGCTCCTCCGTAGCGCGCTTCTCCAAACGCTGCGCTTCTTGAAGGACAGCGGCTGACGTCGCCTGTTCGTGATCGAGCGACTTCTGGGTGGTTGCAAGCGCCTTCCGATCCTTGATCACGTCGCCCATAATGAGCGTCGAGAAGACGGCGATACGGACGCGCTTGGTCAAGTAGGCCGTGTACTGATCCGACGCCTTGGCCGTCGTCAGGATCGCGTTGTTCTTCATCGTCAGGCCTTCGATGGAGCGGTGGTGAGACAGCATCGTTCCGAGCGCGGCTAACACTGCGATGATTGCGGCCGTGAGCGGGATGAAGCGGTGACCGCTCGCGATCCTCTCATTGCGTTCCGTCGCCTCTTCGAACACTTTCGATGGGGAACTCAAACGCGTTCCTCTGCATCGGCGATCGACGCGACCGCAGCGAGCCCGAGCTCGACGTCTGTGCCGGGTGCGACGGCGGTCTCATTCGTCCGCCGGAAATCCATCGTGACACTTGCAATACGCAAACCGTCGTAGGTTCCCGCGACAATTGCGCCGTCGGGGTCGATTGCGTACGCGCGATCGCGCTCGCGATCGAAGACGATGAGGAACACGCGCAGTTCCGCCGCGCGAGCACGAGCGACGCGTTCGAGCCACGGGTGCGAGCGTTTGGCATCGAGCACGATCCGGCGATAGCCGGCAGCGCGATAGCGTGGAAGCGTACCCGGATCGAATGCAACCTCCGCATCGACACGCTCGCTGTTCTGCGGCCCGATGAATTCTTGCGCATCGAGGATATCGAGCCGTCGCGCGACATCGTCGATCGGGTCCAGCGAAAACGCAACGCGTATCGCGCCGCTCTCGGGAGAACGTTGTGTGATGGCCGGTATCGACGCGCGGCGGGGCGATTGTGCGCCAATGACGATCGACGCGTCGATGGTGCCCGGTTCGTGCTCCGCAGCAATCGCCACGACCTCGCCCGTTCCGTCGACAATTTGCGACTTGCCGCAGTATGCGACCATCTTCATCTCGACGCCGCACTTGTTTGCTGCGACAAACGGCACGCCGTTCTCGAAGGCGCGCACCCGAGCAAGGAGATCGGCCTGAATGTTCTCGAGCGCATCCGGATCGCGGCCGGACGTGACCCATGCGGTCGGCATAACCAGCAGTTCCGCGCCGAGATCGGCCAGCGTCCGCGCAATGCCGGGCATTCGTCCGTCAGCGCAGATCAGGACGCCCAATCGGCCGGCACGCGTCGCGACGGGTGCGATACGTTCGCCCGGAGCAAACCATTTCCGGTCGAAATGCCACAGGAAAATCTTCTCCGCGCTTCCTGCGATCGTACCGTCGGCGTCGATGACCACCGCGCTGTTATAAAGCTTGCCTGCTCGCCGTATTGCTGCGCCGGCAACGATGACGCACGTCGTTTCTTTCGCGATGTCGCGCAGACGATCGATCGCGCGCGCGACGGCCTCATCGTCGACGCGGTCGTCGCCGAGAACGTAAGCAGGAAGGGTCGCTTCGGGCAGTACGAGCAGATCGTGCCCCCGTGCAGCATCGAATACGGCAGAGCGCAACGATCGCTCCGCGGTTTCGAAATCGGCGCGATCGTGCGCTTCGAGTTGTAACGCAGCGACGCGTAAAGTCCTTGTCACGCTAGAGCGCTTCTACGAATCGCGCCTGTGACATTCTCGATGGGACCGTCGTTCTTAAAAGCGAATAGGGCCCTCAAAGCTACTGCCATATCTTTAGGAGACAGAGGCTACGTGAAGCGCACGTTACTCACTATTGCGACCGCAGCAGCGGTCGTGGTCGCAAGCGCCGGTTACGGTGCGGCGACCGCCGCAGCACCCCCGGCAAAAGCAACAGCTGCCCCGAAAGACGCTTGCTCGAGCGTAAAAAGCAAATTCGCACACGATCAGTGCGAGTCGTTCAATCACTCCGCCCCGGGAGACGAATACTTCGGCCGGATGAAGATGAGTTATCTCGGTATCAACAATACCTTCCACGACGAATACATCCGGGCGGGCGATTATACGACGGACGCAAACGTCATCAACAAAGTCAATTTTGCCGATGAAGCGTTGCAAGCGTGGGCGCAGAAATATCCGGGCGATCCGCAACTCGCACGCAGCTACTACCTCGCGATCCGCATGTACCGAAAGATTTACATCAGGACCTATCAGGATAAAGCCTGGCAGTACATGCACACCTTGACCAGTCCTACGTTCGCAAGCACATACTTTGGAAAACTCGAGAAGACCGAGATGGCGAAGGGCTTTACGGAACATTACTTCGCAAATGCGCAGCTCTGTCCGACGCCGGAGCCGACTGCGACACCGGGTCCTCCGAGCAAGAGACCTACACCGACGCCGTCACCGACACCAACGCCTGAACCAACGCCCACGCCGACACCTACGCCGTCACCGAGGCCCGGTCAGCCGAAGGTCGAGGTGATCCAACCGCCGTGCGTGCAGCCGTCGCCGCTTGAAGAATCGCCGACCCCCGCGCCGTCGAACTTCCCGTCGCCCGCAGCGACGCCGACGACCCGCGCGTAACCCTCGCGTCTCTCGCGCAAAAGAAGAACGGCCCCGCTTTCGCGGAGCCGTTTTTCTTTTGGGTCGTTAGAGTCGCTTAGAACTTGAGTCCGATACCCGCGTAGATGCCCATATTCGAAGCGTCGCTCGGGGCATTGGTCTTATTCTTCGAGTCCTCACCCAGCACGCCGGCTTCCAGGAACAGCGGGCTGCCTTGGAACGCATACGTGAAGCCGAGTTGAGTCTTCAGAATGTTGTACGCGAGTTGATAGCCGATACCGGTGCCGGGATCCGTGAAGTTGCCCTTCACGTTCGGGTAGTACCAGGCGCTACCGTACACTGAGAACGGTTGATCGAGATCCGGCAGTTTTTCGATGCCGAAGCCGACGTTGCTCAGGTGCGGATAGCCCGCGTTGTTGCTCTTCCACATGTAGCCGACGCCGATGTAGATGCGCGGCTGCAGGACGCGAACGCCCAGACGCACATCGAAGTCGTAGTCGCGCGCGGTGAACTGCGGAACGAACGTCTGTCCGGTCTGACCGATGGTCGTGACCAAGCAGCGCGGATCGCCCGAGCCCGGGCCGTTGCAGTAGTGCGGATAGTTGAACTGACGATAGTCACCTTCAAGCATCCACGGGATGTTGAAGAGCGGGAACTCGAGGCCGCCGCGGACGGCGTACGAGAAGCCGTTGATGTTGTTCTGGTTGTAGCCGGCGTCGAACTCGTTGTACACCTTCGGTGAGAAGATGTAGTCGCCCACGACGAAGTGGTCGTAGTACGGGGTCGGAGCCGGGGTCGGGGTCGGCGTCGGCGCAACGGTCGGTGCCACAGTCGGGACCGGCGTGGGCGACGGCGGCGGCGTCGGCGGCAGATAGCGCACGACGACGACTTGCTTGTCGGGCACCCACTGGACGTAGGCTCCCATGCCTTCCGAAATAACACGAACCGGAACGAGAACGTGACCTTGGTACATCATCGGGGGCACGTCGAGCGGACGAGTCTCGCCGTTGATGATGACTTCCGGCTTACCGACCGTGACTTTCACGTCGGCGCCGGGCTTGCTAACGTCCACCGTCTTGTTGGCCGCGTCGTACGAAACGGTCGCGCCCATCTGCTCGAACATCGAACGAAGCGGGATCAGAACCGTACCGCCGCGGACGAGCGCGGCAAGCACGCGACCCTGCTTCAGGACGTCGGGCTTGGCATAGACATGGTGGTCGTTGAAGAGAATCGGGATCTGCCCCGACGGCGGAGAACCG
>JAFANA010000029.1 GCA_019232905.1 Vulcanimicrobiota bacterium | reverse complement strand
GTGCTTCGAGCAAACGGTTCCGGCGGATTCGTATGAAATCGTACTCGTGAACGACGGGTCCACGGACTCGACGCCCGAGGTGATTGCGCGCGCGCAAGCGCGAGCGACGTGCCGCTTCGTCGTCGTCAATCAGCAGAATTCGGGTCTCGCCAAGGGGCGCAATGTCGGGATCGCGCAGGCCAGCGGCGAGCGCATCATCTTCATCGATGACGACGTCTTGCCGCTGCCGAATTTTGTCGAAGAGCATCTGCGCACGCACGATGCGCATCCAAAAGCTATCGTGCGCGGCGGCGCGATCAACGTCGAAAGTTTCGACGATCTCCCGCCGCCCGTGTGGAAGCTGCACAACTACAGCGGCAACTTTTTCTGGACGACCAACGTGTCGGTACCGCTCGTCACGATTCGCGCGATCGGTGGTTTCAACGAGTCCTTCTCCGAGTACGGGTGGGAAGACATCGACGTCGGCTTGCGCTTGCGCTTCGGCGGGGTGAAGGCGGTCTTCAATCCGAAGGCGCTCGCCTATCATTGGAAGCCGCGTCCGCGCACCGGTGACGTTGCGAAAATGGTACGCCAGGCGCGCGCGCAGGCGCGTACCGCCGTGCAACTCGCGAAGTTGCATCCGCACTGGCGCACGTATCTCGCCACCGGCAACAACCCCGTGCAACGCGGGATGAACAAATGGATTCGCGGCATCGAGAAAGCGCGCGCATTTCATCCAGAAACCGACGATTCGTCCATTGACCGTCCGCTGACGAATCCGGAGTTGCGAGCCGCGCGCAGACTCGCGCGTAACGCGTATTACGAAGAGTTGGAAGACGCGCTGCGCCGTTGAAGATTCTGCTTTCGCGAACCGATCGCATCGGCGACCTCATCCTTTCGACGCCGGCGATTGCCACGGTGCGCGCGTCGTTTCCCGACGCGCACATCACGATGGTGACGAGCCCCTACAACCGGATCGTCATGGAGCGTAACAGCGACATCGACGAACTCATCGATCTGCCCCGTGAAGTTAAAGCGCGCACGTTCGGTGCGGCGCGCAACGGCTTCGATATCGCGATTGCGCTCGCGCCGCGAAGCATCGACGTGCAACTCGTCGGAGCGACCGGTGCGGGCATCCGCGCCGGTTACACGTATCAACGCCGGTGGATCGCCCGGCTTACCTCGCGCCTCTATCTCAACCGCGTCATGGTAAGCGTGGCTGATCCCGAGCTCTGCGAACGGCGACCGAATCTCGTCGTGCCGCACGAAGTCGATCAGTTGTTGGAACTCGTGTCGCTCGCCGGCGCGGCAAACCGTCGTGAAGAGCTGCGTTTGGACGTGCGCGAGAGCGACCGTGCGGCGCTCGCGCATCTTCCCGGGCATCCGGTAGTCCTGCACCTCGGCTCGCGCTGGTTTGGTCAAGGCAGCACGGCCGAGAGCACGCTTGCACTCGCTGAAGAATTGCGGAAACGCTACGACCCCGTCGTGATTTCGTGCCCGGAAGAATCGGAACGCTACGCACAAATGTTCGAAAGGCGCGGTTTTACGGTCGCGCACAGCCTGCCGTTTTACACCTGGGCGGCGCTCTTCGAACGCGCGCGCTGTGTCGTGACCGTTGATACCGGTGCGACTCATGTCGCAAGTGCGGTGTGCAGGCCCACGCTAGTCGCTTTCGAACACCGCTACTTCCGGTTGAACTCGCAAGAATGGGCGCCGTATCGCGTGCCCAGCGTGCTGGTTCGCAAGCCGGAATTTGCCGACGAGACCTCTCTTGCGCATTTTCGCGCACGAATCGTCCGCGGCGTCGAACGATTGACCACAAACGATGCCTAGGAGCCTGTCGAAGCGTGGCGCATTCTCGCCCTTCGCTCCCTCATCGCTCCTTGCTCCGAACAAAATCCAGCCCGAATGCGAAAATGACCACACTCCGACAGGCTCCTGAAATTTCCGTCGTCGTTCCGACCTACAACCGGTTCGATACGCTTGCTCACGTTATTCCGACGCTGCTCGCGCAAGATTTGCCGGCGAGCGAGTTTGAAGTGCTCGTGTGCGATTCAAATTCGACGGACGGTACGGCGGAGTATTTGGCTCGCGTCCATGCCGAGCATCCGAACATTCGCCATCTGCCGGGGTCCTACACCGGTCGCGCGATGGCACGTAATGCGGGCATCGACGCGGCGCAGGGCGACGTCGTGCTCTTCAACGACTCGGATATTCTTGCGTCGCCGGATCTTCTTTCACGGCACCTGGGCCATCATCGTGAGCAAAAGAATATTGCGGTCGTCGGTCTCGAAGTGCAGGTGAAGGACCTCGAGGATTACGCCTACAAGCGCGATCATCCGCAAGACCGCGGTTCGTTGCACAAGCCCACGCGTAAGACGTTGCCGTGGCTGTACTTTCTCACCGGGAACGCATCGGTGCGACGCGACGATTTACTGCGCGTCGGAAAGTTCGACGAAGACTTCACCGGGTACGGTCACGAGGATCTGGAGCTCGGCTACCGATTGGAACGCGCCGGCATCACGATTCTTTACGAACCAAACGCGGTGAATTATCACTGCCAAGACGTGCCGCACGACGATCAAAAAGAGAAGATGAAACTGGCAGGCCGCTCGACCGTGCGGTTTTATCGCAAGCATCCGGATTTCGCAGTGCAGTTAAATCTCGGCATGACGCCTGTCTCGCTCGGACTGCATTCGATGCTGACGAACGTGCCGGCGCTCCTCGGATTTTTTGATGCGCGTGCCGCGAAATCGAAATTCGCGCGCGATCTCGTTCAACAATACTATTACGTTTCTGGAATCAAAGCCGCCCTGAAGGAGCCGACGTGATCACCCGATTCTCATGTGGAGCACTGCGCGCGAGCGATGCCGGCGCAGCCGTTGAACTCAACGGTTGGGTCAATCGCCGCCGTGACCACGGCGGCTTGATTTTTGTCGACTTGCGCGATCGCGACGGCGTGACGCAGATCGTCTTCGATCCGACGCACGTCAGTTTCAAAGACGCCGAACACTTGCGCAATGAAGACGTCCTGCGCATTACGGGTACCGTTCGCAAGCGCCCGGCCGGAACGGAAAACAGCACCCTCGCAACCGGCGAGATCGAAGTCGGCATCGATTCGCTCGAGATTCTCAACCGTTCGCAAGTGCCGCCGTTCCAGATCAACGTCGATGCCGACGTTGACGTCGATTTGCGCCTGGAGTACCGTTATCTCGATCTGCGCCGTCCACGCATGCAGAACAACATCATTCTGCGCCACAAGATCGTGAAGACGATGCGTGATTTCTTCGACGAGCGCGGCTTCGTCGAAATCGAAACGCCGATGCTGATCAAGAGCACGCCGGAAGGTGCGCGCGACTATCTCGTGCCGTCCCGCCTCTATCCGGGCGAATTCTACGCGCTTCCACAATCGCCGCAACTGCTCAAGCAGATCTGCATGATCGCCGGCTTCGGCAAATACATGCAGATCGCGCGCTGCATGCGCGATGAAGACCAGCGTGCGGACCGTCAGCCGGAATTCACGCAGCTCGACGTCGAGATGTCCTTTACGAACCAAGAAGATGTGATCGAGACGATGGAGTCGTGCATCCGCCGCGTTTGGAAAAATGTGCTCGGCGTCGACCTTGCGCCGTTTCCGCGCTTGACCTACGACGATGCGATGAATAAATACGGCATCGATAAGCCCGACTTGCGCTTCGGACTCGAGCTTGCCCAAGTGAACGACATCTTTGCAGGCACGGATTTCGTCGTCTTCAAATCCGTCATCGATACGGAAGGCGCGATCGTCGCGCTGCGTTATCCCGGAGGAGCCTCGCTGTCGCGCCGCGATTTCGATGCGCTTACGGAAGAAGCGAAAACGGCCGGTGCCAGAGGTATGGTATGGGTCGCGCTCGGTGCCGACGGCGTGAAATCATCCGCGCAGAAATTCATCAACGACGACCACGTTGCGAAACTTCGCTCGGCAACGCAAAGTGAAACGGGCGACGCGATTCTGCTCTTTGCGGATGCGCGCGCGCACGCGCTTGCGGTGGCGGGCAAGATGCGCAACGCGGTCGGCGAGCGCTGCGGACTGCGCGATCCGAAGCAGTTTTCGTTCTGCTGGGTCCTCGATTTCCCGTACTTGGAAGTCGACGACGAGACCGGCAAGGCATATCCTGCGCACCATCCGTTCACGTCGCCGGGCGAAGGCCAGTGGCAATATTTGCACACCGATCCGCTCAAGATGCGCGCGCAACACTACGATATGGTGCTCAACGGCTACGAGCTCGGTTCGGGTTCGATTCGTATCCACAAGCCTGAAGAGCAACGCGCGATCTTCGAGATGCTCGGGATGACGCCGCAGCAGATTCAAGACCAGTTCGGCTTCTTCGTCAAGGCGCTCGAGTACGGTGCTCCGCCGCACGGCGGGATGGCACTCGGTATCGACCGCATCGTCATGCTGGCGGCCGGCGAAAATCATTTGCGCGACGTGATTGCGTTCCCGAAGAACCAGTCTGCGCGCGACGTCATGATGGACGCGCCCTCAGCCGTCCCCGAGCAGCTCTTGCGAGATCTTTACCTGAAGAGCACTGCGCCGCCACCCCCGGACCAGGCCGCCGGCCGATAATACGAGCGTGAGAGTTCGACTCGTCACCCGTCTCTTCGTTGCGCCCTTTGTGCTGGCGGCGGTGTTCGCGTTCCCGCGACCGTCGCTTGCGGTCACGCCCGGGCCGTCGTGCGGAGAGCAGCTGGTCAAGAACGAAAAAGGCATCTCATTCAAAATTCTCTTCGCGAGGAACGGGAGCGTGCAGCAGTATCTGCTTCTCGACGCGCAAGAGAACATGGAAGAGGCTAACGATCTGCGTATCAGCCTCGAGCAGCGCTTCGGACCTGCAGGGGTCGATGCGCCGCCGATGCATATCGTTTCGTTCAAACCGGGTTCGGGCGGGATGATGATTCCCGATAAGGCGGTCGACTCGTGCGGAAGAACGCTCTCGTTCCAGTAGCGTTGCTCGCGCTCTGCGCGTGCAGCCACGCGACCTCGAGCGACTCGGCGTCGCCCCGGCCGAGCGGCACACCGCTGCCGCTACGCTCCTGTGAAGAACGCCGCTTAACGCTCGACGGCGCCGAGTTGTTCGTTCAGGCGAACGCCGATGCAACGCCGGCCCAGATTCTGATTCTCAGCGCACCGGATGACGAAGCGCGCGCAAAAGCCTATCAAGAAGCGCGCAAATTTTTCGGCGATCCGCGTCCCGATCCACGAACACAAACGCGCCAATATAAATTAGGCCTCACCCAAGTCACCGACATGTGCGGCCGCCCCGTCATGCCGAGCCCATTACCTACGCGATAAGTGTCATCCTGAACGCAGCGTAGCGGAGTTGAAGGATCGCTACGCATGAACGGCTCGACGAAATCTCGTCGGGCTTCTTGTTTGAGACGATCCTTCAACTGCGCGCCTGCGGCGCTTCGTTCAGGATGACACTGGTGCGGGTGAAAATTGCGTCGAACATCGGTACCGTCAGGACGCCGGTGTTTGTGTTTTGGCGGCTAGGATGATAAGAGCCGAGTACGACGATTTCTCGCCCTCCCTTATGCGCGCGCACCTCTGCGCCGTGGCCGAATTTCGGGCGCTGCGGATCGAGTGTAAATCCTCTTTCGCGAAGCACTTTGAGAATCGCATCGAAGCCGATCGAACCGAGGCCGATCATCACGCGCAGATTCGGCAATGCGTCGAACTCTTCAAGCAGATACGGAAAGCAATTGCGCAGTTCTTCGGGCGTTGGTTTGTTTTTCGGAGGCGCGCAGCGTCCGGCGGACGTGATGACGCAGTCGTGCAACACGAGCCCGTCGTCGCAATGCGTCGCTTGCGGTTGTGACGCAAAACCCGCGCGATAGAGTGCCGGATAGAGAAACTCGCCGGACGCGTCGCCCGTGAACGGACGGCCCGTGCGATTGCTGCCGTGCGCGCCGGGCGCAAGGCCGACGATCAACACCCGCGCATCATCGGTTCCGAACGAGGGTACCGGTTTGCCCCAGTACGTCTCCTCTGCGTGCGCGCGTTTTTTCGTGCGCGCAACATCCGCGCAGTATGCGCGCAATTGCGGACACCGTGTGCAGCGGATGATGCTGCGATTGATCTGGTCGAGCGTTCTCGCGCGGCTCATGCGTACTCCATTGCGTCGCGGATAAAGTCGATGAACGTTTCGGCCGACGGCGCATACGGCGCGCTGCGCCGCACGAGCGCGACGTTTCTGATGAGCCGTTCGGGCGTGATCGATAAGAGTGATACGTGCGGTCCGGGCATGTTGCCGAGCATGCGCGGATAGAGTGCGACGCCGAGTCCTTCCGCGACGAGCGATCGGATCGTCAGCGAATCGACGCTTTCGAACACGACACGCGGCTCGAACTGCGCCTTGCGCGCTTCGAGCAGCAGGCGCGCCGTTACCGACGAGCCGCGGCGGAAAATGATGAACGGCTCGTCGCGCAGGTCGTCCATGCGCACGGTGCTGCGCGAGGCGAGCCGGTGCGCTCCTCCGACTGCGATGACCAGTTCGTCATCGTAGAGCGGTTCGGCGAGAAATTGCTCGTCGCCGGCGTAGCGCGTCTCCGCGACATGCCCGATGAAGACGTCAATCGCGTTCGCTTCGAGGCCCGCTAGTAAATCGTCGGCCATGCCCTCGCGCAGCGCGATCTCAATGCCGGGGTACCGCGCGTGGAAGCGCCCCAGCAACTTCGGCAGCGTGTACTCCGCGAATGACTGGTACGTCCCGACGACGACACGGCCGCGAAGCCCGCCCGCATAGGCGGTCATCTCCTCGACGGTCCGGTCGACGTCGGCTAGGATACGTTCCGCCCGGCGGACGAAGGCGCGTCCCGCGTCCGTCAGCACCACGCGCCGGTTGGTACGGTCGAAGAGCCGAACCCCGAGCTCGCGTTCGAGGCCTGCGATCTGTTGCGAAAGCGCCGGCTGCGCGATCGAGAGGCCCGCGGCGGCTTGCGTGAAGCTGAGCCGGTGGGCAACCGCGACCACATACCGGAGCTGCCGAAGTTCCATACGTGTAGCTTATCAAATCAAGTCGAATAATATATTGGACTTATGAAGTTGAGCGTGTGATCATATGAACATGGCGCTCGCTTCCGCTTCCACGCCCGCTGCAGTTCCGGCCGACAAGGCGGACCGCTCAGGACTCTTCCTGCTCACCGCGGCCCATCTGGTGAACGACCTCAATCAGGGCGTGTTGCCGGCCATGATTCCGTGGCTGGTGATGCATCGCGGCCTCAGCTTAACGCTGGCGGCCACTCTGACCCTTGCGGCGAACCTGTTCGGATCGATCGTCCAGCCGCTCTTCGGCTATCTCTCAGACAAACGATCGACGGCATGGGTCATTCCAGTCGCCGTGCTTTGTGCAACCGGCGGCACGGCGCTGATCGGGATCGCCCCGACCTTGCCGCTGATGCTGGCGGGTGCGGTGATCTCCGGCGTCGGCGTTGCTGCGTTCCATCCGGAGAGTTCGCGGTTCTCGAACTACTTCGCCGGACGCAAGCGTGCCTCGGGCATGAGCACCTTCACGGTCGGCGGCTACTTGGGCTTTGCGCTCGGACCGATTTTAGCGGCGCCTCTGATTCTCGCATTCGGCCTGCCGGGCGTTGCGTTTTTGCTTATTCCGGCCGCGACCGTCGCCGTGCTGCTGTTCCGCGAACTGCCGCGCTTCAATGAAGTCCGCCGTACGGCACACCGCGCGCATCGCGAGCGCTCGGGTAAAGACGATTGGCGCGGATTCTCCTTGATGGCGTTCGTCGTGGCCCTGCGTTCGACCACGTTCCTCGCCGCGGTGACGTTTACGCCGGTGTTTATCATGCGCGTCAGCGGCGTGCACGCGGTTTTCGGTTCCTTCTCGTTGTTTGCGCTGTTGCTCGGCGGCGCTATTGGAACGATGCAGGGCGGCCGGCTCGCAGACCGCGTGGATCGCCGCCGCGTGATTACGCTTTCGCTTGCGCTCACTGCGGTCTTAGGCTCGTTGCTTGCAATCTGCGGGACGCATTTCCCCGCGTACGCATTGATGACGGTGCTTGCGCTCGGCTTCGGAATTTCGCTCGGACTCTCGGCCGGCGTGCTGGTCGTACTCGGTCAGGAGTACCTCCCGAAACATATCGGCGTCGCGTCCGGCGTCACGCTCGGCCTAGCGAACACCGTCGGTGGTTTGGCTGCGCCGGCCTTCGGAAAAATCGGCGACGATGTCGGTCTCGTCATGGTCTACGTCGCCATCGCCGCGTTCGCCGTGCTTGCGTTCGGCGGCACGTTCTTGATGCCGAAACCGCAGGGCGTCCAGCAGGCCTAGCAAAAGTCGCTTTCATGGAGCGACTCACACGCGAAGAGTTCGTCGAGCGCTTTCCGCTCGTCGTACCGGCGCATACGGTTCGCGGGGTGATGAAAGACGCGGTCGTCATCGACCGCGATTCCGCGTTCGCGGGAATTGTCGAAGGCGATCTCGTCTTACGGTCGGGCGCGAAGGCGCTCGGTCATGGGATCGTAACCGGTAACCTTACCGTCGAACGCGGAGCGGTGCTGTACTACGACGGCATCGTGAAAGGAACGCTTCATGTAAGCGGCGCCGCATGTGTCAGCGGAATTTTTGACTCGCTCCACATCGACGACGACGCTTCCGTCTCGATCGACGCCGAAGCGAAGATCAACGCGTAGCATCCGTCATTCTCAATTGACGTTCGACGACACGCCACTGCGTTGTCGCGAGCACAACGCTCAGCGGTGACTCGGCCGGTTCATTAAAGAGTGTCACATCATAGGGTATGCGGTTGTCCAGCACGGAGAGAAGCGCACGCGCGCTTTCTTCATCGCGGGCGGCGGCATCAAGAATGTACGCGCTCTCCGCGCGAAGGCGCACGAACGCGTACGCACCTTCGACCTCGATGAGTGCCGAGGGTGTTCGTGCGATTGCGATTGCTTCGCGTTGCCAACAGGCAGCATCAGCCGTCGCAACCTTCCGTATGTCGGTTGTTGCATGCTTACGTGAGACAAGGCCATTCATTGCTGCGCGGCGTGGCTTGCGTGCCCATACGAGCAGCTCGCCGTGCGCGCGAAAGCCGAAGCCTTTATACATTTCCTGGACGGCGACGTTGCGCTGCACGACCTCAAATTCGATGTGCTTCGCGCCGGACGCGCGTACCGCGTCGACGGCTCCCGCAAAGAGCGTCCGCCCGAGCCCGCGCCGGCGGTATTCGGGCAGA
Source organism: Vulcanimicrobiota bacterium (assembly GCA_019232905.1). Taxonomy (GTDB): domain Bacteria; phylum Vulcanimicrobiota; class Vulcanimicrobiia; order Vulcanimicrobiales; family Vulcanimicrobiaceae; genus JAMXLG01. The sequence goes on along the minus strand of JAFANA010000029.1, from coordinate 53,003 downwards.
ATGCCCATGAGCGATAGCCATGCGCGCTCGCCGCGTTGCGCGAAGACGATCGTGCCGATCGGGCTTCGGCCGTCATACGAGAAAATCGCTCGTGATAAATCGACGTCGTTGCGGCGAACGAAATCGGCGAAGGAGCGCGCGGTGAAAATATCATGGCGCCCGTAGACCGGGCCGCGAAACACGTCGTTGATGAATCGATGCGTAACGCGCGCGGTCATCGCAGCCCCGGGAAATCCAGTGCGGCCAGCGCACCGTACGTCGCAATCCCCACGGCAGTCGAAAGATTCACGCTGCGAACCGTGTCTTCACGCATGGGAATGCGAACCGCGCGATCCGGATACTGCGCCAGCAGCTCTTTGGGCAAGCCTTTGGTTTCACGGCCGAACACGAGCACGTCGCCGGGCGCGAAGGCGGCGTCGGTGTACCGTTTCGTCGCGTGCGTCGAGAAAAACCACCGCGACTTCGCAGCCGTCGCGTCGAGAAACGCCTCGAGCGAAGGATGCAGTACGACGCCGAGGTTGTGCCAGTAATCCAATCCGGCGCGCTTGAGTTCACGGTCGTCGATGCGGAAGCCCAGCGGCTCGACTAAATGCAACGCGCACCCCGTTGCAGCGCACAAGCGCGCGACGTTTCCCGTGTTCGGCGGGATCTCGGGTTCTACGAGCGCGATGTGCAGCGGTGCATCTTTGACGTCGTCGATCGTGCGAACGCGTTCGTGCGGCTGGGCGGCCCGCGTCATGCGGGCGACGTGAGCACGTCGAGGTAGTCGACGCCGACCGGTGCGATGACGTAGGCGACGCCGTTATTGCGCTGCCAGATCCGTTCGATCGCTGCGCGCGGATATACGACGCGCACGAGCGGAGCGGCCGGATCGTTCATCGCGCAATCGCCGCTTGCCGTAAAACCGCATAAGACCGCCAAGTGTCCGTCGGAGTGCTCGAGCGGGGCGCCCGGCAGTTCGCCGTCACTCCACGAGTAGGAAATGATGACCGGAAGATTGCGCTCGATGAGCCGCTGCGCTTGATCGAGGTTCTGCAGGTACGCCACGACCGCGCGCAGTCCCAAACTGCCGCTGTACGCGACGTTGAACGCCCAATTGCCGGTGCCGTTGTACGCCCGGTCGGCGACGCTGCGTGCCGTTTCTTCCACACCGATATCGATACCGTGATACGAGTTGACCATCGCGAGGCTCGTCGGACTGCACCACCCGCGTTCGCCTTCAACGATGTATTGCGTGTACGCCGGCACGTCGAGGATCACCGCGTCCCGCGCGTACGGCAGCGACGCTACGGTATGAACGGGTGCGGCAAACGACAACAAATTGAAGTCAACGTCCGGTGCATAGAGCTCGATGCCGTCGAACGGCTGATCGGCGCTGATGACGTCCGTGTCGACGCGCACGCCTTCGCGATCGCTTTGCGCGCTAAACGATTTGCGTCCGCTGGTATGCCATTCAACGTAGTCATACCAGGACGTCGCGGGTGCGCCCGCGCGCAAGAGACGAAACGACAATCGCCCGTGCGGCGCATACGTATTCCAACTGACGACGCCGCTGCGTGTCGCTTCGAATCGTAATGACGTCCCTTCGCGGACGTTGAGCTCTTGCGCGAACGACGCGCCTAAATCTGCCACTCCCATGCGTTCCACGTGTCGACCAAAAATGCGGCCGGTTTAAATCCTTTGATGTCGTTGTTCATGCCGTAGTAGGACTGTTCCCAATAGAAGAAAACCGCCGGGACGACCTGCCGTATTCGCTCTTCCTCGCGCTGATAGAGCCGCTTGCGCTCGGCTTGGTCGTACGTCGCGCTCGCCGCGGCGCTTGTCTGGTCTACGATGGGATCGCGCAGCCACGACGTGTTCGCGCCGTGCGGCGGAATGAACGCAGAATTCCACGTCGCCGCGTTATCGGGATCGGGACCGTTCGTCTCGACCGACCATTCGAGATCGTATTTCCCGGTATACAGCGGGCCGTTCTCCGCGAACATCAAGCTCGAGGGATAGTTGCGGATCGCGACGTCGATTCCAATGGCGCGCAGCATCGATTGCATGACGACTTCTGATTGTTCGTTGCTCTTAGCGCTGGTGCTCGACGAAACGGTCAGGTGTAGCGGAATGCCGTTGCGCCGCACGATACCGTCCGGCCCCGGCGTCCATCCGGCTTGCGCGAGCAATTCGCGCGCGTGTTGCGGATCGTGCGTATAGGGCGGCAGCGACGGTGCGGCCCATGACTGCGGAAAGATGTCCGACGTCGCAAGCTGGTTGATGCCGTGGTAGACGGTGTCGTTGATCTGTTTCCAATCGACACCTTCAGCGATTGCTTCGCGCACCCGTACGTCGGAGAGCAGGGGACGGCTGGTGTTGATTCCGAGGTGACGCCAATTCGCGATCAACCGGTGCCGGACGACGACACCGTCGATCGATGAAAGTCGCGGCACCGAATTCGAGTCGACGTCACGATAGAGATCGATCTCGTGCGTCTGCAGCTGACTGAGCAGCGTGTTCGTGTCGGGCACGACCTTCCACACCAGTTCTTTCAACTTCGGAGCGCCGCGCCAGTAATACGGATTCGGCACGAACACGAGCGACGAGCCGTGAGTCCACTGTTTGAGCACATATGGTCCGCTCGAAACCGGCGTCGTGTTGATCGGCGCGCGATTGATGTCCGGAAGATTGGCGAGCAGATGCGACGGCAGCGGCGGATACGCCGTACCCGCCATCGTCAAAATATCGAAGGTCGCGCTACTCGGATGTTTTAGATGAACGACGATCGTGTAGTCATCGGGCGCTTCGGCGCTCGCAATGTCTTCCCAGCCGTACCGGGACTTCACGTTATTATGCGGATTGAGCACCGCGTGATACGTGAACATCCAATCCTTCGCGGTGACCGGCGCTCCATCCGACCAGCGCGCGTTGCGGCGCATGTGAATCGTGATCGTTTTTCCGTCAGCGCTGATGCCGCCGTTTGCTCGCGTCGGAATCGTGAGCGCGAGGTCGGGAATGAAATTGCCGTTGGCATCGTAGCGAATCAGAAACGAATACAGCAGCGAGCTGACTTCGTCGGTCGATTCGTTATTGCCGAACATTAAGTTCAGCGAATCGGGCTCTTGTTGCTCTCCCATCCGCAGCACGCCGGCAACGGTCCACGGATGACGCCCACCCATGACGTTCGTTGCCGTCTTCGTGCACGCCGCGAGCGCGACAAGTGCGAGCAGCGCCGCTACGCGACGCACGGACGCTCTTTATGGAGTGACGGTGCGATCGCCGCGTAGAGCGCCTGCGGACCGAAACGGACCACGTCGTCGGCGGGGAGCCCTGTTTCTGCCTTCGCGCGTTCGATCTCGGCGCGCGCGTCAGCGTCATCCAGCCTGCGCGTATTGAGAGCGATGCCGGCGACGCGCGCGGGTTTTACCGTTGCGAGCAGCGCTTCGTGCAAGCGAATCAGTTCGCGATAGCCGAGTGTCGGCGTGTTATAGCCTTCGACGCTCGGACGCGTGGGATCCGCGACGAGCACGAGCGCATCCGGAGCGGCACCGTACATTAGCGCAAGCGTAACCGGTGCGTATGCCGGGTGATTGATCGCGCCTTGTCCTTCGACGATGATCATGTCGGGGTTGCGCATTGCAGCTTCGAGCACGAGTGCTTCGGTCGCGCCGGGCGCAAAGTCCGCGATCACGCGATCGATCGAAATGCCCCAACCGGCGATCATGATGCCGGTTTGCCCGGTCGGAACGAACGCCGCGCTCTTCCCGGCTTCGCGAACTGCGCGCGCGAGCTCGAGCGCAACCGTCATTTTTCCGACGGCGCAATCATTGCCAACCATCAGCATGATCGGCGCCTTGACGTCATAGACGGCGCCCGAGAAGATCGGTGTCGCGGGCGGTTTGCGAACGTCCCAGATCTGCGTGCCGCTCGTGCGCGCGGCTTTGACGAACTCGTCGTCCTCACCGAGCATGTCGTGCAGACCGCTGACGATCTCGAGTTTCGCGCGGATCGCGCGCAGAATTTCGTTACGCCACGCGTTGGGCAAGGCGCCGCCGATCGGCGCCGTCCCGATCAGCAGCGACGTCGGATGATACGCCAGCGCCTCTTCGACCGTGCCGACGATCGGGGCGTCGCTGTCCAAATACGGCAACACGTCACGCACGCGCTTGCCGGCACCGTCGTGATCGATGACGGCGACGACATCGTCTTCCCCGTAGGCGATGACTCCGTGCGCGGTTTTCGCGTCAACGGCGAACTTGCCGGGCGCGAGAATGACATAGCGGCGGTGGTTCATACGGCGACACGTTCCTTGACGCCGAGTCCCGGTTCATTTGGTAAGATCAACTTGCCGTTCTTATAGGAAACGCCGCTGAAAGGATCGTCCTTCGTCAAGAACGGGCCGTCGATGTCGGCCCAATCGACGAGCGGCGAAATGTGCGCTGCCGCGGTTGCTGCAACGGCGCTTTCGACCATGCATCCGAGCATGATCTTCATACCGAGCGCACGAGCGGTGTGAATCATCGCGATCGCGCCGCGGATGCCGCCCGTCTTCGCTAGTTTGACGTTGACGCCGTCGACGCAGCCGATCAAATGCACCAAGTCGTTCGCGGTGAGGGAATCCTCATCGGTAACGATCGGTATTTCGGATCGCTCGCGAATCGCGCGCAGTCCCTCCGGCGAACCTGCGGGAATCGGCTGCTCGCAAAACTCGATTTCGTACTTCGCAAGCTCGCGCAGAATCTCGATGGCGCTCTCGACGCTCCAGCCTTCGTTTGCGTCGATGCGAATCGCGCCCGTGTAGCGGTCGCGAATGGCGGCGATCGTTTCGACTTGCTCGCGCGCGGTTCCGAGGCCGAGCTTGACCTTCAGGACCGGGTGATTGCCGATCTCTTCGAGCTTGCGCAGCGTCGTTTCGGGATCGCTGATGCCGATCGTGAACGACGTAACCGGCGTGCGTGCGGGATCGAGCCCGAGTAATGCATAGAGCGGCTGACCGAGGCGCTTGCCGATGAGATCGTGGAGGGCGAGATCCAGTCCCTCGCGCGCTGCGGGCGGAATGTCCTCGTTGAGCAAGTCGTCCAGGCGAAAAGGATCGTCGAGCGTCAAATGATTTTCTTGAAAATATCGTTCGACCGATTCGACGGATTCGCCGTAGCGAGCGATCGGCGTCGATTCGCCGATGCCTTCGGTTGCGCCGTCGCTGACGCGGAAGAGCGCGGTGCGCGCAACGGTTTCCTCGCTACGCGCGATTTTGAACGGATGTTTAAGCGGAAGCGCGAGCGGTGTAATGGAGAGCGAGAGACCCATGCCTGCGCTTTCTGCTCGTTCGAACGCTCTCCTCGGAGGATCGACGCAATTGACTGATGTCCGATACACTCGCGCGATCGTGTGGTTACGCAGAGACTTGCGGCTGGACGACAACGTCGCACTTGCGGCCGCGGGCGCTTTGAGCCGCGAACTCGTTCTCACGTTCGTCGTCGATCCCAAACTGCTCGCGTCGGAGCGCATCGGCGCGCCGATCGTGCAAACGTTCTTCGAAGCACTCGAGGCGTTGCGCGAGCGTCTGCGCGAGCGCGGATCCGATCTCGCCGTTTTGCAGGGTGATCCCGTGCACGAGTTGGTCTCGTTTGCGACGCACATCGGCGCGGACGCCGTCTTTTATAACGAAGATTACGAACCCGCGGCAATCGCGCGCGACCGCGAGGCCGAACGGTCTTTGCGCGAAGCCGGCGTTGAGGTACATGCCTGCCTCGATCATGTTTGTCTCGGTGCAAAGGACGTGCGTACCGGCGAAGGTGCACCCTACCGCGTCTTCACCGCGTACGAACGGCGTTGGCGCGATCGATACGCGCTCGCGCCCGTGCTTCCGGTCGATACAAGCGGCGCAATCGCACGAGCAATGGACCGCAATGCGATCGGCGCAACGCGTCCGATTCCCACGCCCGAGGATTTCGGCTTCACTTCATCACGCCGCTATCCGCATTGCAACGAGAAGCTCGCACGCGGCATGCTGGATGCGTTCCTCGCCGACGACGGCAACGTCGTCCGGTATCGCGAATTGCGCGATTTTCCGGCCTGGGACATTACCTCGCATCTTTCGGTACAGTTGCGCGCGGGAACGATCGGCATTCGCACCGCTTTCGAAGGCGCGTTTCGTGTCGCCCGCGATCCGTCGCGCAGGGCGAGTGCGCAGAAGTGGATCTCGGAGTTGATTTGGCGCGAGTTTTTCCAGATGCTGCTGCGCAGCTTTCCGCACGTTGCAACGGGTGCGTTTCTCGAAAACGGCGACCGGCTGCGGTGGGACAACGGTGAGGATGCGTTTGCAGCGTGGTGCGAAGGCCGTACCGGCTACCCGATCGTCGACGCTGCGATGATTCAATTGAACGAGACGGGCTGGATACACAATCGCTTGCGCATGATCGTCTCGTCCTTTCTTACGAAAGACTTGCTTGTCGACTGGCGATGGGGCGAGCGGTATTTTGAAACGCGCCTTGCCGATGCGGATCTCGCCCAAAATAACGGCGGTTGGCAGTGGGCAGCGTCGACCGGTGCCGATGCCGCTCCGTACTTTCGAATCTTCAATCCGGTTCTGCAGAGTGAGAAATTCGACCCCGGCGGCGCGTTCATTCGCAGTATGATTCCGGAGCTATCCGATGTGCCGGCCCGCGACATTCATGCGCCGTGGAAATCCGGCATCAGATATCATGCGCCGATCGTCGATCATGGCGAGGCGCGGGCGCGCGCGCTAGCCGTCTATGCGCCGGTTTTGGGAAAACCGCGGTCATCTCATAACCGGTGAAGCGACACGGTAGACGCTGCCGGCGTGATCGCGGCGTGTGCCCTCGCCCAACATTCGCGCGGCATGCGTTTCGCTTCCGAGGATGACACGCCGTTCTTCCGCGGTATCGTAGCGCGCGTCGAAGTGATTCATCAGCCGAAGGGCTTTCGCACGGCTCTCGACGGCGTGATCCACTTCGTGTCCGAGACCGAGCGCGGGCGATTGACGCCCACCGTTTGTCGTGCGAAGCGCGCTATACGGGTCCCACGCGATCGTATTGGCGGCCGGATCGAAGTAGTCGTTGTTTCGATCGTTGATTGCTAAGACATAGTGCCGGCCGTCCGCGGGATGCTCTAGTTTCTGAAAAAGGCGACGCTCGAGCGGGTCGCGGGAAAGGTAGGTTTTTGCCGCTTCGTACTGCTGCTCGGCGCTTCGCGGAACCTCGAGATGACCGTGACGGACGAAGCGGTCACGCGCGATGGGCAATGTCTGCATGGCGACGCTCAATCACGCCATAGAGCCGCGCGCGAAAGCGTCTAGCGCTGCGGCATTTCAATTTTTTAACCTGTGTTATCGAATGTTTTTCGGGAATCGCCCCGATGGTTGAAGTGAGCCAACTTCACGGGTGTGCTCTGTGCATAAGGAGGGCTTTATGCACGTCGCTATCGTCCAGCGCACGACCGGCGATCGCCGTAAAGAGCGGCGGTTTCCGATGCGCGGCGCGATCGAAATGCGCGCGACCGGAATCGATGTTCTTATTCGAGCGACGCTCGAGGATCTCTCCGCGACGGGGTGCCGCGTCTCCACGCGTGTGCCGCTGCGCATGACCCATCCGGTGCGAATCGAGCTTCCGCGCCCGGGACGGCCGCCGCTACGTGTTACCGGGAACGTCGTTCGAGCCCGTGGCCTCGTCGCCGATCGCGTCTATCATTACGGCGTGCTCTTTCGTCTCGACAACGGCGAGATGCGCGATGACGTGCGAAGTTACGTTTCGTTCTACGCGAGTAAGTTTGCGCGCATTCGCAACGGCGCGGATCGCCGTTCCAGCGTGAGCGGCGTCGACGTCAAGCTGCAAGTTGAAATATCGATTCCCCAAAACGGGCGCTTCACCGCGATCGCGGTCGCGTTGCGCACGAACGGCATGCGCATTGCATCGGACCGCGTCTTGCGCCAAGAATGGCCGATGAAAATCGATCTGCGTCTGGGGAGCGTAATTCCCGGCGAATCGCCGATTGTGACGGTGCGCGCAAACGCGTTACCAGGTGCGCGTCGCGTGCGCGGACAGTACGTGCAGGACGTGGAGTTCTGCGAACTGCCGCTACGCGTTCAGAGCGCGATCGAGCACTTCATTCACGACATCGCCGTCAACGGCGGCGGACGCTGACGCTGACCATTGAGTCGAGACGAAGTCCCGCGGCGACGCGTGTGTGACGCGGCACGAGAAAGCTAGGGCCCCAGCCGACGTTCATGATCGTCGTCGGAATGTCGACGCTGCGGTCGATCGTGACGAGCACGCGAACGCATCGCCCCCACTGGAGCGAGCGCATCACGCTTGGCGGCACCTCAATGTATCCGGCCCCGTGCGGCTCGCTGCCGCGGAGACGAGCCGAAAAATGAAAGGCCACGTGCTCACTTTGATCGACCGCCTGCCCGGTTGTCAACCATCGTCCGGCTCTTGACGGCAAGTGGTACGCTACAAAGGCTCGACTGCGCTTAGCGCGCACCACGCCATAGGTGCCGAACCGACTTGGAAACCTAGGGAGCATCAGCTCCGGTCACGACGAGACGGCTTGGTCCTACTCGACACTGGTCGATGGACTGCCGGCTCTGCGCCCGGGCCGCACCCACCTGCGAGAACGCAGGTTCAGTTGCCTCGCGTGGCAGACGTTACTTGCGGTCGAGCACGAATTGAGCATTCGCGATGCGCCACCGGCGGATCGCGTTTTTCATTTCGGGCACCGGCGCACCGCCGGTCAGCACGACGAACCCCAAAAACGACGGCCACGCTGCAAAGAACGGCTCCGGCGTGGAAAGCGCATCGGACCACAGAAGCACGGTCCGCTCCTCCAAGTCCCGCGCGTCGCTTGAAGCGTCAAAGGCCGCGGGCTCAAGACCATACCGAAGCCACGCCGAATCGGTTTCTTTCGAGACGCGCTTGCAGTCGGCAACGCTCGATGCGAACGTTCCCGGTACATTACGCAGCGCCAACGTCACGTTCGCAGCCTTCGCAAGCCCAGCCGCCTCCGAGAGCTTTGCGAGCTGCGCGCTCCACGCGAGCGCTGTTTCGGAGCCGAGCGGCGCCGCAATCAACGGGCTGCCGAGTGCCGTCGCCATGGCAAGCGCGCGTTGCATCGTCGACGTGTCCGACGTAAAGATGTCCGAGCTTTCCAACGCCGCAATCGTCAGGCCGACATCCGCGGCCATCTTCTTTACTTGGGCGAGGTAGTCGTCATCGGTCCGCGGAAAGTGGCGCACGTCCAAGACGATGCCGTCGATGCTCAGCTCTCGCGCAGCATAATCGATAATCTCGAGCTGCGTCAGATCCCCGCGATCCAGCGCACCCGAAAACGCGCTGCTCGTACAAGCTAGCTTCATGGAATCGCAACATTCACGCGGCGTGGTCCCGGAACATGTTTGCTGTCGCCAAAATGTTCATTAGGGCCGCCCCAGGGGAGACTTTGTTTGTGAACCATGCCTATGCGGCCCACGGCACGGGGGCCCCACGAATTGGGGGTCGCCCTTCGACGGAGCTCAGGACAGGCTCCGCCCGGGGCGGAGCGCCGTGTAAATGAAGATTGCGCTTGGCGCGGATCATGCCGGTTTCGATACCAAAAATCGCATTGCGCAAATGTTGCGTTCGAGCGGTCATGAGATTATCGATTACGGCACGAACGATGATACGCCGGTTGATTATCCGCAGTATGGCTATGCGGTGGGCGAAGCGGTAGCGAGCGGGCAAGCCGATCGCGGGATCGTTGTTTGCGGCTCGAGTCTTGGAATTGCGATTGCGGCGAATAAGGTTCCGGGTATTCGATGCGCAGCGGTTTTTGAACCGCTTACGACCGAGCTCGCGCGCCGTCACAACGATGCGAACGTGCTCGCGCTTTCCGAACGTCTCACCGGTTGGGAAATGACCGAACGCCTCGTCGATATCTTCCTCCACACACCGTTCGATGGTGACGCTGAAGATGGTAAACGTCACCAATTCCGCGTCGATCAACTCTTCGAATTCGGCGACGCGCAGCGCGAACGCACGCTCAAAGACATCGAAGCCGGCATGGTCGTCAACGCCGTTACACCCAAAGAATTGCTCTAAGAAAGACATCTCATGGATATTCTCACGCCCAGCGCCATTGAAGCCGAAGATCGCGAAGTTTTTGCCGCAATCAAGAACGAGGAGCGGCGTCAGGAAGAAAACCTCGAGCTGATTGCTTCGGAGAACTACGCGAGCCGCGCCGTCCGCGAAGCGATGGGCTCGGTGATGACAAACAAATACGCGGAAGGATATCCGGGCAAACGGTATTACGGCGGATGCGAGTTCGTCGACGTCGTCGAGAATCTCGCGATCGATCGTTTGATGACGATCTTCGGCGCCGAGCACGCGAACGTGCAACCGCACGCGGGCGCGCAGGCAAATATGGCCGTGTTCATGGCGCAATTGCAGCCGGGCGACACGGTGCTCGGCATGTCGCTCGCGCACGGCGGCCACCTGACGCACGGCACGAAAGTGAGCTTTAGCGGCAAGCTCTACAACGCCGTCGCGTACGGCGTGCGCAAAGACACCGAATTGATCGATTTCGATGACGTTCGTGCGAAAGCGCGCGAGTTTAAACCGAAGATGATCATCGCCGGTGCAAGCGCGTATCCACGTACGATGGAGTATGCGCCGTTCCGCGAGATCGCGGATGAAATCGGTGCGGTGCTCCTCGTCGACATGGCGCATATCGCAGGGCTTGTTGCGGTCGGATTGCATCCGTCGCCGGTCCCGGTCGCCGAATACGTCACATCGACGACGCACAAGACGCTGCGCGGACCGCGCGGCGGGATTATTCTTTGCAAGGAAGCCTACGCGCAGGCAATCGATAAGAGCGTTTTCCCCGGCATCCAGGGCGGCCCGTTGATGCACACGATCGCGGCGAAGGCCGTGGCGTTCAACGAAGCGCTGCAACCGTCGTTTAAAACGTATCAGCAACAAGTGATCGATAACGCGAAGGCGATGGCGGAAGAGTTTGTTCGCGGCGGGCTGCGTTTGGTTGCGGGCGGCACCGACACCCACCTCATGCTCGTCGACGTCTCGGTCAAAGGCCTCACCGGTAAAGCGGTCGAGCAATATCTCGACGACATCAGCATCACCGTCAACAAGAACGCGATTCCTTACGATCAGCAAAAGCCGATGATCGCGAGCGGAATCCGGATCGGTACGCCGGCGATCACGTCACGCGGCTTTGGTGTCGAGGAATGCCGCGAGGTCGCCCGCATCATGCTCGACGGACTCGCCGATATCGAGGCAAAGGCGACCGTCGATAAACTGCGGGCTCGCGTTCATGAATTAACGTCGCGCTTCGACGTACCCTAGCGCATGGCCGAATCCATTCGGGTCGTCGCGTTCGATCTGTACGGAACGTTGATCGACGTCGATGCGCTCGTCGATGCCTTGCGTCAGTACACGCCGATGCCGGAAGCCGCGTGCGCCGCGTGGCGTCAACGCCAATTGCAGTTGAGCAACGCAGCGTCGAGCGGCCGGTACATGGATTTCGACCGCATCACGTTTACGGCGCTGCACGAAATCGCCCCGCGCTTCCATATGAAGCTCGATCCGTCGTCGACGAAGGCGCTCATCGATGCGTGGGCCGCGCTGCCGCCGTACGACGACGTCGTTCCCGCGCTCAAGTCGGCCGCGAAATCGATGGTGCCGATGGTCGTATTAACGAACGCCGTCGCGCACACGGCGCGCAACGCGCTCGCGCACGCCTCCATCGGCGATTTCTTCAGTCACTTGTTCTCAGCCGACGCCGTCAAAACGTTCAAACCGCGCTCGGCGGTGTACGAACAGATCTTGACGCTCGGCGTCGCGCCGAGCGAAGTGCTGTTCGTCTCGTCCAACGATTGGGATGCGATGGGCGCGCGTCAAGCGGGCTTCCATACCGTGTGGTGCAACCGCCGCCGCGCCGTCCTCTCCCCAAAACCGGAACGAACGATCGACGACCTCTACGCCCTCGAACGCGTCCTCTCGGAATACGCACTAACCGCCTTCTAATCACGGCTAGGTGTTTTTTAGTTCTTCGTTGTGGATGCCGAGCGCATCGGTGATTGCGGCGAGGACGGCCAGGATCGCGCAGCCGATGGCGACGCCTTGAAATCCGCGTTCGAAGGCGCGTGTTGAGGCGTGTTGCAGTTGTTGATCTTTGAAGCGCGCGCCGCCGAGCCGGTCGCGTTGGGCGTTCGCTTCGCTGCGCTGCGCTGCCGTTGCGTGTATGGTGTCGAGCGAACGATCGAGTGAGGCGTTGTACAAGGCGGACAATACTGCCGTGAGTGCCGCGACCGCGAGCAATCCTGCAACACGCGAGACGGCGTTGTTGATTCCGGAGGCGATGCCGACGTGTTCGGACTGAACCGAATCGATCACGGTCGATGTTAATGGAGCGACCGTAAGTCCCAGACCGATGCCGATGACGAAAATGCCGGGAAAGAACGAGCTCCAGTAGGTCGCATTCGGCTCGAAGGCCGCGAGCAGCAAAAACCCGATCGCGACGATCGTCGGCCCAATCGTCAACCACAATCGCATGCCGACGATACGCGCGAGCGCGGTGCCGACGCGCGCGAGTGCAACCATGCACGCGGCCATCGGGAGGATTGCAAAGGCGGTCTGCAATGCGTTGTAGCCATGACCCTGGATCATCACGAACGGCAGCTCATAGAAGTTCGCACCGAGCGCGCCGTACAGCAGCAGCGTCGCAACGTTGATCGTTCCGAATGTTCGCGATGCGAAGACCTCGGGAGGAATAAGCGGATTCTTCACGCGCCGGTCGCGAACGACGAAGATACCCATGACAACCACGCCGGCGATCGCGCTTCCCGTAGTCGCAATCGAATGCCAGCCGATCGCGCTGCCGCGGATTAGTGCGTACGTAATAGCGAAGAGTGAAATCGTCACGAGCCCCGCACCGAAGAGGTCCAACTGACGCGAGGCGTGCTCATCACGGCTTTCATCGACGTGCACGCGCGTGGCGTAGAGCACCAGCGCCGCGAGCGGAATGTTGATCCAAAAAACGGACCGCCAGCCGAGCGAATCGATCAGCGCGCCGCCGAGCATCGGACCGAGCGTCGACGTCAGTGCGCCAAAAGCGGACCACGCGGCGATCGCGCGGTCACGCGCGGTGCCGGTGAAGTGTGCGCCCAGAATCGCGAGGCTCGCCGGGATGAGCAGCATACCGCCGCAGCCTTGCACGACCCGGGCGAAGAGCATTGACGGGATCGACCAGGCAAACGCGCAGCCAACCGAGCCGATCGTGAAAAGAATCACGCCCATTGTAAAGATGCGCTTGCGGCCGTAGATATCCGCGAGCGCGCCGCCAATGAGCATCAGCGATCCGACGACGAGCGTGTAGAGCTCGACGATCCATGCGACGTCGCCCGCTCCGGCGTGGAATTCGCGTTGAATGGACGGCAACGCAAGCGTAACGACGAAGCCGTCGATAAAGGCCATGCTCGAACCGACGATCGTCGCGATCAGCACCCACAGGTCGCGAGCCGATCGAGCCGTGCGCGCCATCTCCACGACGCTTGCAACCCAAGTATGCCGCTAAAGGCTTCGGGTCGGGAGCGCCCTAAATATCCCAGTCATGCCCGCTTCCCAAGCGTTGCACGTCGTCGGTCATCCGGCCGTCGCCGATCGCCTTGCGCGTCTGCGCGATCGCGATACGACGACGCCGGTTTTTCGTACGCTGATCGAGGAACTCGGCGCATTTCTCGCCTACGAAGCGACGCGCTCGTTGCCGCTACGCGACGAACGCGTGACGACTCCCTTGATCGAAACAACGGCGCAGCGCATCGCAACGCGTCCCGTCGTGGCGCCGGTGCTTCGTGCAGGCCTTGGGCTGCTTCCGGGGTTTCTCGACGTCATCGATGATGCCGTCGTGGCGCATCTGGGCTTTTATCGCGATCCGCAATCGTTGCGCGCGGTTCCGTACTACGCCAACGTTCCGCCGCAGCTTGAAGATCGTCACGTCTTCGTGCTCGATCCGATGCTTGCGACCGGTCATTCCGGCGTTGCCGCGCTCGATGCGCTCGTCGACCGCGGTGCACGGCACATGACGTTCGTGTGCGTGATCGCGGCTCCTGAAGGGGTCGCGCATATCCACGAATCGCATCCCGGCGTTACGATCGTCACTGCGGCGGTCGATGCCGGGTTGAACGATCATGCCTATATCGTTCCGGGCCTCGGCGATGCCGGCGACCGGATGTTCGGCAGCCTTACCTCCGTGCCGCACGCGGTGCGCGCACATACCTAAGAGATAACCCCAGGAGTAACCATGCGCCCCGGTTGGGATGAATATTTCATGCAGATCGCGCGGACCGTCGCCACGCGCGCAACCTGTCCGCGTCTTTCGGTCGGTTGCGTGCTCGTTCGCGAACATCGCATTCTCACGACGGGGTACAACGGCGCGCCGCGGGGCGTCGCGCATTGCACGGAAGCCGGATGCATTCTCGTCAACGATCACTGCGCTCGTGCGACGCACGCGGAAGCCAATGCCATCGTTCAAGGCGCCTTGCACGGCGTGAGCCTCGCCGGTTCGATCGCCTATTGCACGCACCAGCCGTGCGTGAATTGTTCGAAGCTCTTGATCAGCGCGGGCGTACAGAAGATCGTCTACGACGTCGGCTACCCCGACGCGGTGGCAAGCGAACTGCTTGCCGAAGCGGGCGTGGCAATTGCGCAGTTTGCGACGCTCGAGGCAACCCGCGCGTGACCGCCGGCTTCATTTATCTGATCACGTTCGGCGTCGCAGCTGCCGTTTCGGCGGCGACGACGCCGCTCGTGATTCGGCTTGCAACGCATTTGGAGATCATCGTCGGTGCCGGCGAAGAACGGCACGTGCACGTACATCCGACGCCGCGCATCGGCGGTCTCGCCGTCTTCTTCGGATTCGCATTTGCGCTCTTCGCGGTGCTCGGGTTCGCGCTCAGTTCGCCGTACGCGCTCTTTCCGTCAGCTGCACACCTCGGCGTGCATCAGAAGCTCGACATGATGGCCGATCAGTTCGACACGGTGCACAAGCTCGTCGGACTGCTTTTTGGGAGTTTGTTGATTCTCGGCGTCGGTGTCTGGGACGACATCATGCAGATGCGTCCGCGCAACAAACTCTTCGCACAGATCGTCGTCGCGCTGATCTCGATGCTCTACGGGTTCGTCATCCCGGGCATCACCAATCCGTTCGTGCACAATCCGAATTCGAACTGGATCGACTTTCCGTGGTACGTCGGCGTGCCGCTTACGCTGCTGTGGTACCTCACCATGATGAATGCGATCAACTTCATCGACGGGCTCGACGGGCTGCTTTCGGGTTTCACCGCAATTTCAAGTTTGTTTCTCTTTGCGATCTCGGTGCTGCACGGCAATCCGGTCGTCGCGCTCGTGGTGATCGCACTCGCGGGTGGCGCGCTCGGATTTCTTCCCTACAATTTCAATCCGGCAAAGATATTTTTGGGCGATGCGGGATCGTTGTTCATCGGGTATGTCTTCGCTACCGTGTCGATCATCGGCGCAAGTAAGACGGCGATTGCGATTTCCATTGTCGTTCCACTCGTCGTCCTGGCGCTGCCGGTGCTCGATACAGCTGCCGCGATCGTGCGGCGCGCGCGCTCGGGGAAGAAAATCACCGAAGCCGATCGCGGCCACTTCCACCACCAGTTAATTTTCCGGTTCGGGTTGAATGTACGGCAAGCGGTGCTTTTAATCTACGCCGTGTGCTTCGTGCTCGGCGTCGTGGCGCTCGCGCTCTCCGGTGAATTTACTCACGTCTTTAAACACACGATCTAAACACCAATCCCATGAATAATCATAAGCTTCGCGTGATGACCGTGTTCGGAACGCGGCCCGACACCATCAAGATGGCTCCCGTCGTCGATGCGCTGCGCGCGCATCCCGGAATCGACGATTTGGTTTGCGTTACCGCGCAACACCGGCAGATGCTCGACGATCTGCTCGAGCTCTTCGGAATCGAGCCGCAGTACGATCTCGACATCATGACGCGCGACCAAACGCTCACGCAAATCACGACACGCGTCCTCGAAGGTATGGAGCCGGTGCTCAAAGCGGCGAAACCCGACGTCGTGCTGGTGCACGGTGATACGACGACGAGCAGTTCCGCCGCGCTCGCGGCGTTCTACCAGCAAATTCCGGTGGGACACGTCGAAGCGGGATTGCGTACGAGCGATCCGTGGCTGCCCTATCCCGAAGAGATGAATCGCCGCCTAACCGGCACGATTGCGCGCTATCATTTCTCACCGACGACGCTTGCGCGAGAACATCTGCTGAGCGAAAACGTCAACGTCGAAGATATCATCGTCACCGGCAACACGGTGATCGACGCGTTTCTTGCGACGGCGAACCGCACGGATCTCCCGAAGCCGCCGGATTTCGATCTGCTCGATCCCTCGCGGCCGATCGTCGTCGTCACCGCGCATCGCCGCGAGAACCACCCGCACATGCGTGAAATGTGTGAAGCGATGCGCGAGATCACGGAACTGCCGATGCGTCCGCAGATTTATTGGCCCGTGCATCCGTCACCGCACGTTCGCCCGGTCGCGCTCGAAGTGCTCGACAATGTTCCGGGCGTCGTGCTCGTGCAGCCCATCGACTATGCGGAGATGGTTGCCGCGGTCAAGGGCGCGACGTTCGTGCTTACCGATTCCGGCGGCTTACAAGAAGAGGCGCCGTGCCTCGGGAAGCCGGTGCTCGTCATGCGCGACGAAACGGAGCGCCCCGAGGGGCTCGAAGCCGGAACGCTCGAGCTGGTCGGACACAACCGCGCAAAGATCGTAGCCGCGACGCGGCGTTTGCTTACGGACGACGTGGAATTCGCCCGCATGGCCCGTGCGGTGAATCCGTACGGCGACGGACACGCGTCTCGCCGAATCGTCGAATGGCTTCTCGCGCGTCATGCGGGCGCGCCGTATCCCGAACCGTTCGGCGTCGTCGCGCCGTGAAGGAGGCGCTCCCTGTCATCGCCGCCGGCGGCACGTTCGCCGGCGCGACGCTTGCCGGGCTCTTGATCGGAATTTTCATCGGCGGAAGAACGGGACAGCCGGTGTGGGCGTTCGTCGGATTAATCGTTGGGCTCGGTGCGGGCGCATATAGCGCCGTGCGGCTGCTTTTTCGCGCGAAATGAGCGGTTGGGACGACGAGGAGGAATGGGGGAAGACTGAGCGTAGCTATGGCGACGCCGAAGCGGCTGCCGATCTCGCGACGTATCGCGCGCTCAAGAAATCGGTTTCGTTTCGAACCCTGCTCGTCGTAGCGATCGCCGGTACTGCAACCGCTTTTTGGTTCCCCATTCCGGCGCTTGCTTTGGTGACCGGCGGCGTTTGCGGTATCATCAACAACCTGTTGTTGATGCGCAGCAATGAGCGGGTCGTCGAGACCCGGTCGGTCGGGGGCTTCGTCTTTAGTAGTTTTCTAAGAATCGCGGTCTTCGGTATAGTCCCGGTGGCATTTGCCGCCCGGGGACCCTGGTGGTCAATGGCGGCATATTTTGCCGGTTTCTTTCTACCGCTAGCGCTGTATATGGCGAGTGTCCAGCGCGCATTTAAAAGAGAATAGCGTTTCGTGCACGAGCAAATCGGCGAGCACATCCTCTGGCAGTGGCCGGTCTTCGGGACCGTTCACGCCGACACGATCATGACCACGTGGCTGGTCATGATCATTTCGCTCGTCTTTTTCGCGTGGGTCGGCGCGAGCTATCGCTCCGCGTACGTCTCGAAGCGCCAGACCGTCGCCGAAGGCGTGATCAATTACATCGCAGACTTGGCGATGAGCACCCTCGGTGAACGCGGCGAACCGTACGTTCCGTTCTTCATCTCGCTGTTCATCTTCATTTTCTTGATGAACCAGTTCGGCATCTTTCCGTTCAAGGTGCTCGGTCTGCCGTTCGGCGGTTCCCCGACGGCCGACATCAACACGACGCTTCCGCTTGCGCTGATCGTGTTCTTCCTTACGTGGATCGTCGGCGTTCGCATGAACGGTCCGAAACAGTTCCTGCACGTGACCAAGCCCAACGTCTTGCTCACGCCCATCAATATCATCGAAGAACTCGCGCGTCCGGCCACCTTGGCCGCGCGTCTGTTCTTCAACATCTTTGTCGGCGAGTTGCTCTTCATCATCATAGCGTCGATCATCACCGCGAAAGTCCAGATTGGTCCGCTGAATCTCTCGCTCGCAGTAACGGTCGTTCCGTTCCTCATTCAGTTCTTCAACTTTTTCGTCGGAACCGTACAAGCTTTTGTCTTCACGCTGCTCGCAATCGTGTATCTCTCGCTCGCGACCGCTGAAGATCATTAGGCTTTACCTATCAAAGTTAAAACTTTGCTAGTTAAAGTCAACCACACTGGAAACTAAGGAAAGGTACGTACTTGACCTCTGAAGCGTTGGTTGCAGGCCTGACCCTGCTGGCGTTCGGCATCATCGTCGCCGCCGTTGCATTCGGCTCGGCCATCGGCGACGGCATCGTCGCAAGCAAGGCCGTCGAGGCGATTGCGCGTCAGCCGGAAGCTCGTCCGAACATCTTCACGTTCATGTTCCTCGGCGTCGGCGTTCTGGAAGCATTCCCGATTATCGGTCTCGGTCTCGGGTTCTATTTGCTGCTCTCCGTTGCGAACGTTCCGAACCTTCTGACCCACCTCCACTAGGCGTTAATCCATCATGATGCTTGCCGCGGAGATGTTTCTCCAACCTGACGGAACGTTTTGGGTTCAGTTGATCAATTTCGCGATTTTCTTCGCGATCTTGACGGCTGTTTTCTATCGACCGGTTAGCCGCGGGATCAGCGCGCGCCGGAAGTACATCAACAGCGTTCACTCGGATTACGAGAAGTATCAAACCGAGGGCGGCAAGCTTCGTGCGGAGGCCGAGGGCGTGCGCGCGGCCGCACGACGCGATGCGGAAGCGGCGATCGCCAAGGCTCGCGCCGAAGCGTCGAATAAAGCCGCGGAGATTTCTGCAAACTATACGTCGCAAGCGCAGTCAACGATCGAAGCGGCCGACAAGCAAGTCGATGCGGAGCTCGTTGCGGCGCGCGTCGGTGAGGAGAGCCTGGTACGTCAACTCGCCGACTTGATGGTCGAACGGACGGTTTCCGAGCGATGATCGACTACGAACAAATTGCCAAGTGGTCGGACATCGTCTCGGCGATTCTCTTCCTCGCCGTCCTGGTGTGGCTGTGGATGAAGTACATCGCGCCCGCAGTGCTCGCCGCTCAGGCGAATCAAAACCGTCTGTTGGCCGAAGCCGAACGTCATCGCGATGAAGCGAAGGCGGCGCTCGATCTTCTGCGCCAAGAGATCGAAGGCGCGAAACACGACGCGGATTTGATCGCCGAACGCGCGTCGAATCAAGCTGAGCACGAATCCGGAGTCACGATCGCCGAAGCGAATGAAGCGGGCGAGCGCATGTTGCGCAATGCGCAGGGTGAACTCGAGCGTGCGCGCGCCGCCGCCCGGGAACAATTGCGCGAAGAGCTCGCGGCAAAAGCACTCGATCTCGCGCGCCGCGAAGCGGAAACCCGCGTCGACGGCGGAGTGAACGCGCGGCTTGTCGACCAGTTCGTTGCATCGCTCGAACACGGAGCCGCAAATTAATGGCTAACGAAACTCTCGCGCGGCGGTACGCGGTCGCCGTTTTTCAACTCGCCGAGCAGGCCGGACGCGTCGAGAAGGTCGGCAACGATCTCTCGGCCATCGGTCGTGCAGTCGGCGAAGACGCGTCGACGCGCGAGTTCTTCGTTTCGCCGATCGTCGACCGTGCCGACAAAGAGAAGGCGATCACGAACGCGTTCAACGGACGCGTCGACGAGATCGCAATGCACACGGCATTGCTGCTCGTGCGCAAGCGTCGCGAGGTCATTCTCGACGATGTCGTTACCGAGTATCGCAAGCTCGAACTTGCGGCGCGGGGAATGGAGCCGCTCACGGTCATCACGGCTCGTGACTTGCCGGAAAACGAGCTCCGTTCGCTCGTCGATCGCCTCGAACGCGTGTACAGCAAAAAATTCGACGTCTCCGTACGTCGCGATCCCTCGCTTATCGGCGGCGTGCGCGTCGTCATGGGCGATCGCCGCATCGACGGCACCGTAGCGGGCCGCCTCGAAGAACTGTCGCGAACGCTGTTCGCCCAACAATAAAGACAACGCACAGGATAGATACTGATGATTAACGCTGACGAAATTGCCGGAATCCTTAAGCAGCAAATCGCGAGCTTTAATACGGCGGTCCAAGAGGACGAAGTTGGAACCGTGATCGAGGTGGGCGCGAATCTTGCGCGCATCTACGGTCTGCGCGGGGTGCGCGCGTCGGAACTCGTCGAGTTCCATAACGGCCTGCAAGGCGTCGCCCTCAACTTGGAAGAGGACAACGTCGGCGTCGTCATCATGGGCGACGACGAAGACATCAAAGAAGGCGACAAGGTCCGCCGCACCGGACGCATCGCGTCGGTTCCGGTCGGTGAAGCGCTGCTTGGTCGCGTCGTCAATCCGCTCGGCCAGCCCGTCGACGGCAAAGGCCCGATCGAAACGAAGAAGTATCGCACAATCGAAAACGTCGCGCCGACCGTGGTTCAGCGTCAAGGCGTCAAGCAGCCGCTGCAGACCGGTATCCGCGCGATAGACGCGCTCATCCCGATCGGCAAAGGTCAGCGCGAGCTGATCATCGGCGACCGTTCGACCGGAAAGACGGCGATCGCGGTCGACACGATCATCAATCAAAAAGGGAAGAACGTTTTCTGCATCTACGTCGCGATCGGTCAGAAGAACTCGACGGTTGCCGCGCTTGCGCAAACGCTCGAACAAAAGGGCGCGATGGACTATACGACGATCGTCGCGGTCGGTCCGTCGGAATCCGCGGCACTTCGCTGGATCGCTCCGTTCGCCGGCTGCGCGATGGGCGAAGAACTTATGTACCAGGGCAAAGACGTTCTCATCATTTACGATGATCTCACGAAGCACGCGCAATCGTATCGTGAAATGGCGCTTCTTCTGCGCCGTCCGCCGGGCCGCGAAGCGTATCCGGGTGACGTCTTCTTCCTGCACTCGCGTCTGCTCGAACGCGCCGCGAAACTTTCCGACGAGCTCGGCGCGGGATCGATGACGGCGCTCCCGATCATCGAAACGCAAGCGGGTGACTTCTCGGCGTACATTCCGACCAACGTGATCTCGATCACCGACGGTCAGATCTATCTGACGCCGGAACTCTTCTTCCAAGGTATCCGTCCGGCCGTGAACGTCGGTCTGTCGGTGTCGCGCGTCGGTGGTTCGGCGCAGACCAAGGCGATGAAGAGCGTCGCCGGTCAGCTGAAGCTCGAACTCGCGCAGTACCGCGACCTCGCCGCGTTCGCGAAACTCGCAAGCGATCTCGACAAGGCGACGCAGATGCAGCTCATGCGCGGTGAAAAACTCACCGAGTTGCTGAAACAGCCGCAGTATCAGCCGATGGCAATGGAAGATCAGGTCGCGATTATTTACGCCGCGACCAACGGCTACGTGAACGACATCGCGACGCCGCGCCTGCAAAACTGGGCCTCGGGCTTCATCGAGTTCCTGCATTCGAAGCATCCGGAGATCCCGCAAGCGATCGCATCAAGCGGCCAACTCGCAGATGACACCAAACAGAAGCTGAACGCCGCAATCACGGAGTTCAATAAGAGCTTCTAATGCCGTCAGTCAAGGATCTTCGCGAGCGGATTCGTTCGCTGAAGAATACGCAGCAGATCACCAAGGCGATGAAACAAGTCGCCGCGGCCAAGATCCGCCGCGCCGAAGCAGCGCAAAAGCAAGCGCGTCCCTATGCGGACACGCTTGCCGAGATGCTGCGCGACCTGATGAACGCGGTGTCGACGGTCGACCATCCGTTCATGAAGCCTGGCAACGCGAGCGCGCCGATGGGCGTGATCTTGATGACGGCGGATAAGGGCCTTGCGGGCGCGTTCAACTCGAACGTGATTCGCGCGGGCGAACTCTTTGCGCGCGAGCAGAAAGAGGTCGCGTGGTACACGGTCGGCATCAAAGCGCGTAACGCCGTGCGCCGCATGGGCAAACCGAATCATCCGACCTGGGTGCTGAACGCCCCGTCGAAGATCGACGTCGCGCGCGCAGTCGCGAAACAAGTAACGGACGACTTCATCGGCGGGAAGATCTCCGGCATCACGATGATCTCGTCGAAACTGATCACGATGATGGTGCAGCGGCCTGAAACGCGCCAGATGGTGCCCATTGTTGCGGATGCCCTTCGGGCGAAGGGTGACGCGGGCGAAGCGGAGTCGCACGCACCGAAAGGTTCGGTTGAATTCGCGCCGTCACCCGAGTTCGTGCTGTCACGCTTGCTGCCGAAGTACCTCGAATTTACGATCTTCTCCGCAATGTTGGAGACCGACGCCGCGTTCTTCGCCGCGCAATTGCTTGCGATGAACAACGCGACGGACAACGCCGGCAAGTTGATCGACGAACTCACCATCCAAATGAACAACGCGCGTCAAGCCGCGATTACGAAGGAACTCCTCGAAATCGTCGGCGGTGCAGAGGCTTTGGTAAACGGATAATGGTTTCCCCAGTGTCATCCTGAACGGAAGCGCGAAGCGCTGCAGTTGAAGGATCGTCTCAAGACAATCGCTCGTTGCGATCCTTCGACAAGCTCAGGATGACACGGGACTCCGTCGCTCGTTTTACAACTGATAAAATAGAAACTGAAATAAGGAACGATTGATAATGGCTGCCACTGGTAAAGTAGTCCAGGTTCTCGGAAACGTCGTCGACGTCGAATTCACGGCGGAGACGCTTCCGAAGATCAACGACGCGCTCACGACTCGCGTGAACGAAGGTGCGGGCTCAGCAGGCACCAACGGACACGCAACCGCCGGCGGAGTTGAACTCGGCGGTACCGCCATGCAGGCGCGCGATCTCGTCCTCGAAGTGCAAGACGAACTCGGCAACAACCAAGTGCGCTGCCTCGCGATGGGCTCGACCGACGGTCTGCGCCGCGGCGACGCCGTGACGAACACCGGCGGCCCGATCAAAGTTCCGGTCGGCGAAGGCACGCTCGGACGCATCTTCAACGTGCTCGGCAAAGCGATCGACAGCGACGCACCGGTGAAAGCAACGGCGGAATGGCCGATTCACCGTCCCGCGCCCGATTTCAAGTCGCAAGATCCGACGCCGAAACTCTTCGAGACCGGCATCAAAGTCATCGACCTCATGGCGCCGTACACGCGCGGTGGTAAGGTCGGACTTTTCGGCGGCGCGGGCGTCGGCAAAACCGTTCTGATTCAAGAGCTCATTCGCAACATTGCGAACGTGCACAAGGGCTTCTCGGTGTTCACCGGCGTCGGCGAGCGCACGCGTGAAGGCAACGATCTCTGGCAAGAAATGAAAGAGTCGGGCGTTCTCGCGCAGACGACGCTCGTCTTCGGCCAGATGGACGAGCCGCCGGGCGTGCGTTTCCGCATCGCGCAAACCGGTGTAACGATGGCCGAGTACTTCCGCGATGAACAAGGCGCCGACGTGCTCCTGTTCATGGATAACATTTTCCGTTATCTGCAAGCCGGATCCGAAGTCTCGGCGCTCATGGGCCGCATGCCGTCGGCCGTCGGCTATCAGCCGACGCTTTCGACCGACATGGGTTCGCTCGAAGAGCGCATCACGTCGACCAACAAGGGTTCGATCACGTCGGTGCAAGCCGTCTACGTGCCCGCCGACGACTACACCGACCCGGCCGTCGCCGTGACGTTCGCTCACTTGGATGCAACGACGGCGCTCTCGCGTCCGATCTCGGAACTCGGCATCTATCCGGCCGTCGATCCGCTCGCGTCGACCTCGCGCATTCTCGATCCGCAGATCGTCGGCCAGGAGCACTATGACGTGGCGCGCGGCGTGCAAGAAACGCTGCAGCGCTATAAGGACCTCCAGGACATCATCGCGATTCTCGGCATCGAAGAACTCTCCGAAGAAGATAAGATCACCGTCGGCCGCGCGCGCCGCATGCAGCGCTTCTTCTCGCAGCCGTTCTTTGTCGCCGAGCAGTTCACGGGTACGCCCGGCAAATACGTCAAGATCCAAGACACGATCGCCGGCTTCAAAGAGATCCTCGAAGGCAAAGTCGACAATCTGCCGGAGCAAGCGTTCTTCTACAAGGGCTCGATCGACGAAGTCAAAGCGGCAGCTGAGAAGCTCGGCGCGACCGCCTAATGGCCGCTTCGACGATCCCGTTCAAGCTCATTACGCCGACGAAGGTGGTCTTCGAAGGCGATGCGGAGCTCGTGATCGCGGTTACGACCGAAGGCGAGGAAGGTATCCTTCCGCATCACGCCCCGTTTCTCGCGGCGTTGAAGCCGGGCATCTTGCGCGCGAACGTCCTCGCCGACGGCAAGAACGAGCGTCTCGAACTTGCCACTGGTGAAGGGTTCATGCAAGCGCTGCCGGACCGTCTGACGATTCTCGTCGACGAAGCATTGCACTTCGACGACATCGATGTCGCGAAGACGCGTGACGACCTCGCGAATGCAACCGATCCGGCGGCGATCGAGTTTGCCAACGCGAAGCTACGCCTGGTTGGGAGCCACTGAAGCAGCTTACAAACGCTGGGGAAAGGCCGATACACAGTAGCGGGGCGCACACCAGCGCCCCGCGAACTTTTTGAACCAATGCTCGACCGCTTAGAGACCACCTTACGGGTGCATGGCGGCGCACGGCTCGAGGGCTCGGTCGCTACGCACGGCGCGAAAAACGCCGCGCTACCGATCATGGCTGCTGCGCTATTGGCCAAAGGAACCGTCACGCTGCATCGCGTGCCACGGATCACCGACGTTTCGGTGATGTGGTCGTTGCTTGAAGCGCTCGGCGCCCGCATTCGCTATGAAGGCGATAACACGATCACGATCGATCCGAGCAACGTTGCGACGTATAAAGCGCCCTACATGCTCGTGCGCAAACTTGCCGCATCGTTCGACGTCGTCGGTCCGCTGCTCGGACGTTTCGGTCGCGCCGAAGTTCCGCTTCCCGGCGGATGCATACTCGGCACGCGCGCGACGGACATGCACGAGCAAGCCTTTATTGCGCTCGGGTGCGAAGTCAGCAACTATCATGGTTCTCTCATCGCGCAATCGAAACAGAAACGGCTGCAAGGCGGAAACATCGAGTTTCGCATGCCGAGCGTCGGTGCAACAAAAAACGCCATGCTCGCATCAGTGCTCGCTGAAGGCACGACGACGATTTTGAATGCAGCGATGGAGCCGGAAGTCGTCGATCTCGGCAACTTCTTGCAAGCCATGGGAGCAAAAATTTCCGGGCTGGGCACCGACTCGATCATCGTCGACGGCGTCAAAGAATTGCACGGGGTCGAATACTCGATCATTCCCGATCGCATCGTGACCGGAACGCTGCTGCTCAGCGGTGCGGTGACGCGCGGCGACGTGACGGTGACCGATTGCCGTCCCGATCATCTCGAAGCGTTCATGATGAAGCTGCAAGAATGCGGCGTCGATTTAACCTACGGCGTGGATTGGATTCGCGTCGACGGCAGCACGATTACGGGCGGCACGGAAATTCTTACCGCTCCTCATCCGGGTTTTCCGACCGATTTGCAGCCGCAGATCGTCTCGTTCTTATGCACCGTGCCGGGTACGAGCGTCGTCGAAGAATCGATCTTCAACGCGCGTTTCTCGTACGTGAACGAACTCGCTCGTATGGGTGCCGACGTTCGCGTCTCGATGGAGAGTAACACGGCCGTCGTCAAGGGCGTCACGGCGCTCTCCGGTGCGCCGGTTGAAGCGCCCGATATTCGCGCGGGTGCCGCGCTCGTCGTTGCGGGGCTTGCCGCCGCCGGCGAAACCGAAATCATCGGTCTGGAATACGTCGACCGCGGTTACGAGCGGTTGGAAGAAATGCTTTCGAGTCTCGGCGCGCAAGTGCAGCGGTCGAGCGGCGTGACGCCGCTCGTCGAGCCCGCCGGTCTGTTCGAAACACGCGAATATCCACGCGTGAATACCGCGGCCTTTTAGTTTCTCGTCAACCTCAAGTCTAGGGAGTTCGGTTTGGACATCGGCATCGATCTTGGAACGGCCAACGTGCTCGTCCACGTCAAAGGCAAAGGCATCGTATTGCGCGAGCCGTCGGTCGTCGCGAAGGACATGAACAACGGCAAAGTCCTCGCGGTAGGCGAGGAAGCGCGACAGATGCTCGGCAAAACGCCGGCGCACATTCAGGCGATTCGTCCGCTTCGTGACGGCGTCATCGCCGACTTCGAAGTGACCGAAGCGATGCTGTCCTATTTCATCAAGAAAGTGATGAAAGACCGCTCGTGGTGGTCGTCAATCATCAAACCGAAACCGCACGTGACGATTTGCGTTCCGGCCGAAATCACGAGCGTCGAAGAGCGCGCCGTGAAAGACGCTGCGAAGCTCGCAGGCGCGCGCAGCGTCGATATCATCGAGGAGCCGATGGCCGCCGCAATCGGCGCCGGGCTTCCGATCGACGGTCCGTCGGGATCGATGGTCGTCGATATCGGCGGCGGAACGACCGACGTCGCGGTGATCTCGCTCGGCGGCGTCGTCGTGTCGCAGTCGCTGCGCGTCGCGGGTAATAAGCTCGACGATGCAATCGTGCGCTACATCCGCCGCGTGTATAACCTGATGATCGGCGAGCGGACGGCGGAAGAGATCAAAATAAAGATTGGTTCGGCGTATAAGTTGGAACAAGAACTCGCGATGGAGATTCGCGGGCGCGATTTAATCAACGGTCTGCCGAAGACGGTCAAGATTACGAGCGAAGAGATTCGCGAAGCGCTATCCGAACCGGTCGGCGCGATCGTCGAAGCGGTGAAGGCCGTGCTCGAAAAGACGCCGCCGGAATTGGCGGCCGATATCATCGACCGCGGCGTGATCCTCACGGGCGGCGGCGCGCTGCTGCGCGGTCTCGATAAGTTGCTGTCGGAAGTCACCGGTGTGCCGGCGATCGTCGCCGACGACCCGCTGTCGTGCGTCGCGCTCGGCACGGGCATGCGGATGCACCTCTAGGAGACCTTCAATTGGCGATCGGTGCCGTACTCGACGCGCGCAGCGAAGCGCTCGAGATCGTCGTGGAAGAGTGCGCGCGCGTCATCTTCGACGGCGGCACGATCATCTTCCCGAATGAAACGAGCTATGGTATCGCTTGCGATCCGTACCGTTCGACGGCCGTCGACAAGGTGTATCGCGCAAAGCGGCGTCCGGACGAAAAACCGCTGACGCTCCACGTCGCTACGCCGGCCGAGTTCTTGGAGTTCGCTCCGGGAAACGCGGCCGCGATTCTCGCGGCGAAGCGGCTGTTGCCGGGGCCCGTCATCCTGATCGTGCGCAAGCCGGAGTTCATCAGCGATGAAGTGACGGCGGGAATGCCGACACTCGGCTTTCGCGTGCCCGACGAGGGGCTGGCAACGGCAATTTTGGAACGCTGCGGTCCGCTCGCGGTGACGAGCGCGAATCAAAGCGGCGCGCCGCCGTACCGCGGCGGCGACGATATCAGCAATCTACCGAGCGCCGATTTGCTCGTCCTTAACGGGCCTACGAAGTATGAGGGCGAAGCATCGATTGTGGACTTGAGTCGATCGCCCGCGCGCCTCTTACGTGAAGGCGTGGTGAAATACGAACGCATTGCGGAACTTCTGGGTGCGGTCGAACGTCATAGCGTAAAGGTCCGCACTCAGCAATGAAAAACGCGCTCTCGTTCC
This sequence comes from Vulcanimicrobiota bacterium, assembly GCA_019232905.1. Classification (GTDB taxonomy): domain Bacteria; phylum Vulcanimicrobiota; class Vulcanimicrobiia; order Vulcanimicrobiales; family Vulcanimicrobiaceae; genus JAMXLG01. The sequence continues at coordinate 25,279 of JAFANA010000029.1, read as the reverse complement.
TGACCGCCGTTGCGCTCGTCGCCGCGGCGCCTAAGCCGTCGCCGTCTGCTGCCGGAGCCGGCACGCAATTCAGCGTAGGCGTGTGGACCGTCAAGATGACGTCCGTAGACGTCAATTTCAAGACGGGCGATTTCACCACGCCGAATCAGGTCACGATGACGCGCGAAGGCGGCGACATCACCGGCGATCGCGCGAACGGCAACTATAAGACGAAGGCCGCGACCATCTACGGCCACGTCGTCATGCACGATTCGCAAGGAAATTTCGCCGGGCTTTCAAGCACGAGCGCGTCCAATTCGCGTGGACCCGCGACATTGACCGCGGATCAAGTCAACATCGACGGAACCGCGAAGATCTATACGGCCACCGGCAACGTCCATTACGTACAGGCCGACACGACGGTCGACGCCGCAAAAGGTGTACTCAACGATGCGACTCATGAATTGGATCTTCGAGGGAACGTCCATATCGTGCAAGGCGATCGCAACATAAAAGCCGAGCACGTTGTTTACAACACGATCAGCGACAAAGCGCACGCCGAAGGCAACGTCGTGATGCAGTTCCCAAGCGAAGTCAACCCGCACTTCGCAACGCCGAAGCCGATCACGATCAAGAACCCGCTCGAGAAGCACACTCCGCAGCCGTCGGCGTCGCCGCACGTTTGATGACGATGCGCGTCGCCGTCCTCGTCGCCGCGCTGATCGCCTCTCTTTTTCCCGCCGCCGCCGTTTCGACTCCACCCGACGTCGCAACGATTCGGGAATTGCGTTTAGAGAACAATCGAGCGATCGAACATCACGATGCGGATCTCATGCGAAGCGTATGGCTGCCGAACATTCGCCTCATCGCTTCGGACGGATCGCTTTACGACGGCGCCGACACGCTCGCGAAGAGCTATGCCGACATAGAATTCAAAGATTCGCACTTCATCGCATACGTTCGGATTCCGGAAAAGATAGAGATAAACGCGGACGGCGGGTGGGCAGCGGAAAGCGGCTCGTGGGTAGGACTTCGTAGCGCACCGGAACGTGTTGGTTCTGGAACCTATCTTGCTGGATGGAAAAAGACGGCCTTTGGGTGGCGCATCGCTTACGAGACTTATGTGGCGCTGAATCGTGCGCCGCAGAATGTCAGCGACGTTGTAAAGCCTTCGGCGACGATACGAACCGGCGGCTCTCCGGACTGGCTTGCCGTAACTCCGCGCGCCGTGTGGGTGGCGAACGATGCAATGAATGCTGTTCAACGCATCGATTCCGCGAGCAATCGCGTTACCGTAACCGTCCAATTAGCCGGTGAACCGTGTTCGGGTCTCACCGTTGGCTTCGGGAGCCTGTGGGTACCGCTCTGCGGCGCGCACGCCGGCCTTGCGCGCGTCGATCTCTACGCGAACGGTGTGACGGCAACGATAAACGCTGCACCTGCGCTTTCCGAAGGCGGGATTGCGGCAAGCACTGATAGCGTCTGGTTAATCGTCGCGGACGGAACGCTCGCGCGCATCGATCCGGTCACCAATCGGATTCGCCAACGCATCAGTGTCCCACAAGGTTCTTTCAATCCGCTTTATGCGAGCGGTGTGATTTGGATCACGAGCGGCGAGCGAGACGTCGTTACCGCAATCGATGCGCGAACCGGTCTAGTCATTCGCGAGATTCCGGTCGGTTCGAAGCCGCGATTTTTAACCGCCGGCGGCGGTGCGGTGTGGACGCTCAACCAAGGTGACGGCACCGTTAGCAAAGTCGATATGCGTACGAGACGGCTGGTAAAGGAAATCAATGCCGGCGTGCCGGGTGCGGGTGGTGAAATTACCTACGGCGCGGGCGCAGTGTGGGCAACGATTATCGGCGTCCCGCTTACACGCATCGATGCGAGTACTAGCGCGATAACGCAGTATGGCGGCCGTGGAGGCGACGCGGTTCGGTACGGCGACGGCGCAGTGTGGCTTACGGACTATTTCGGCGGGCGCGTGTGGAGAATTCCGCGAACCTAGAGGGATGAGCATGGCCCCCGCTACCGGGCACGACGATCGTCGTATGTCGCGCCTGATTATCGTTATTCTCCTGAGCCTCCTGAGTATTTCGATGTGGGTTCCCGACCTCGGCCGCGCATTCGGTCATCCCGTCGGTCTGAGTCCCGATCGCACGCAGAATTTGCGAGGAGCGGTTCCGATTCTTTCGGATACTCCGTTGAACGAACGAATGCGCCTTATACGCAACGGCGCATGTTGGGAGCCGGCGCCGGTTCTTCCGTGTGATTTCGCTTTTTGGTACAGGGGGCATGAGATTCACGTCCACAAGATCACCGTAGCCGAGCCCGCAAAAAACGGAATCGTCGTCTTGATGCGTTGTGCGGTCGCTCTCTTGTGGTTGATCGCGGCGGCTTCTCTGGTACTGCTGCGTCCTTCGCACGCAACGTGGGCGTTTTTCGCGTTTTCGCTCTACGGTCAAACGCCGGACAACGTCTTTACCGAAATAGGGCCGGCGTGGTGGCAGGTTGCAACGAGCGCATTCGATATGGCATGGGAGATTGCCGTCCCATGCATCGCGCTTATTTTTGCATTGTACCTGTTGCAACCAGAAACACTTCCGGGTTGGCGCCGTACGGCGCTCGGCGCGGCATATGCACTCGTTGTCGCCGTCGCGGTGTTTGAAGTGGGAAGCACGCTCGCCGTCGCCGGTGGAAGCTTAGCGGCGCTGAAGGTCGTCTCGGCATCTTCGATCGTACAGCAGATCTTACAGGATCTGCCTGCGTTCGTGGCGCCGTTACTATTACTCGCGACGTATCTCGACAGCGACCGCATTGCTCGCGAGCGAATCCGTTGGGTTCTTGCGGGCTTTATTGTCGGCGCCATCGCAATTGGCGTTAGCTTTTCGGCGTTGAAAATTTCTTACTTTTACTTCTCGCTCTGTTTCGTGATCTACGTCTGCGCCATCACGAGCTCTACGATGTATGCGGTGCTGCGCCATCGGATCATCGACGTGAACGTCATCTTGAGCCGAACCGTCGTGTACACGTTGCTTTCCGGTCTCGTCGTCGGGCTCTTTGCAATCGTCGATCTCTTCTTTACCAAGACGTTGTCCGAAAGCAACACCGGACTCATCGCCGATGTCGTGCTTGCGCTCGTGCTCGGATTCTTTCTCAACACGATGCATCACCGCCTCGACCGCTTCGTCGACGGCATCGTGTTTCGCAAGCGGCACTTGGCTGAGAACCATGTGGCGCTCGTGGCGGAATCGGCACGTCACGCTTCCACGATAGAAGCGCTCAATAGCATGATGATCGAAGAGCCGGTTCGCGCGTTCGGCCTCACCTTCGGCGCGCTCGCCCGCTGCGTGGACGATGACGAATTCGAAGTCGTCTTTGCGACGCTTCCGCAGTTACAAGGCCGGGCGCTGTTATCGGCAAGCCGGTTAGCCTCGTACCTGCGTTCTCAACGCGGTACGGTGCAGTTGCGCGATCATTATTGGCAGTCGGATGCATTTACCAGTGCCGGCGTTGAAGCGGCCGTCGCGGTCCCGATCTTTTCGCATGACGACTTAGCTGCTGTCGCCTTCTACGGGCGGCATCGCACCGCCACGGAGCTCGACAGCGACGAGCTCGACCTGCTCGAACGAGTAGGGACTGCGGCGGGCTTCGCGTACGATAAGCTGCGAGCCCGCGCGCTGGAAGCGGAACTCGTCGCGCTGAAACTGCAACAGGCTATGTAAATGAATTCACTCTTCGGAGAACCCGAGGCACCGCTCGCAGCGCGTATGCGCCCGCGTTCGCTCGAAGAGTACGTGGGGCAAGACCAGATCGTCGGAGTCGGGCGCGCGTTGCGGCGCGCGATCGAAAGCGACCGCGTGCCGTCGATGATCCTGTGGGGACCGCCGGGCACCGGAAAGACGACGCTCGCGGAAATCGTCGCCCGATCGACGGGAGCGCATTTCGAAAAACTTTCTGCCGTGAGTGCCGGCGTCGCCGACTTGCGCCGGGTCGTCGCAGAAGCGCAGGCGCGCCGCCGGGTCGGTCAGCGCAGCGTTTTATTCATCGATGAGATCCATCGATTCAACAAAGCGCAGCAAGACGCGGTACTTCCCTACGTCGAGGACGGCACGGTCACGCTCATCGGTGCAACGACCGAGAATCCGTCGTTTGAAGTGAATTCTGCCTTGCTCTCTCGCGCGCGCGTGTTCGTGTTGCAGCAACTCACCGACGAAGAAATCGCCGCAATCGTCGAACGCGCGCTCACCGATTCGGAGCGCGGGCTGGGCGCGCAAGGTATCCATTTGGAACCCGATGCGCGAGCCACGTTGATCGGGTATGCAAACGGTGACGCGCGCACGGCGCTCAACGCCCTCGAGTTCGCATCGGAAACGGCCCCGATGCGCAACGGCACGAAGCAGATCGATCGCGCGCTCGTACTCGAAGCGCTGCAAAAGCGCGGGTCGACGTATGACAAAGGCGGGGAGCAGCACTACGACATCATCAGCGCATTTATCAAAAGCATGCGCGCGAGCGACCCTGACGCCGCCGTTTACTGGTTAGCGCGAATGTTGGACGGCGGAGAGGACCCGCTATTTATCGCGCGGCGTCTCGTCATTCTTGCCTCGGAAGACGTCGGGTTAGCAGATCCGCAGGGAATTCAAGTCGCGATGGCGGCGCAGCAAGCGGTGCATTTCGTCGGCATGCCCGAAGGTTTTTATCCGCTCGCGCATGCGACGTTGTATCTAGCGAAGGCGCCGAAGAGCAACAGCGTCGGGCGAGCCTACGGTGCCGCGATGCAAGACGTCCAAGAGACGCGCAACGACCCGGTGCCCTTGCACTTGCGCAATGCGCCGACCGGGCTGATGAAACAACTCGGCTACGGCAAGGGCTACCATTACGCGCACGACGACTATTCCGTCAAACAAGAAAACTTGCCCGAAAATCTGCGCGACCGCAAATACTACGATCCGGGAAAAAACGACCTCTAGTGTCATCCTGAACCCTTCGGCTGCGCTCAGGGCAGGCTCCGGCGCGAAGCGCCGCAGTTGAAGGATCGCCTCGAGACAATCGTTCGTAACGATCCTTCGACTCCGGTGCTTCGCACCTGCGCTCAGGATGACACAGGGGGATGTCATGCGAACGAGGCGATTTCTTCGAAGTTGAGGCGGGGGTTGCGCGGGAAGGTTTTGCTCGAGTCAGCGTAGCCGAGGCTTACGAGCAGAATCGATTTGCGCGTGCCTTCCGGGAAGAATTCGGCGTCGACTTTTTCAGCGTCGAACCCGCCCATCGGGCCGGCGTCGAGACCGTGCGCACGTGCGGCCAAAATGAAGTATCCGGCTTGCAGTGTTGCGTTCTGCAGTGACATGGGTTCGGCGTTTGCGCGCGCGCCGTCGAAGTATGCTTGCGGTGCGTGCGGGAACAGTCGCGGAAGATGTTCGTGAAACTCGAGATCGCGCGCTAGAATCGCCGTCACGGGTGCCGCTTCAACCTTCGCAACGTTACCGGGCATCAGCGCCGGAATAAGACGGGCGCGACCTTCCTCGGTCGTTACGAAGACGACACGAAGGGGCAGCGCGTTCATCGCGGTCGGCGCCATCTTTGTTGATTCGACGATGTCGCGAAGCGTGTCGGGGGAAACGGGCTGCGTCAGAAATCCGTTTGCGGTGCGCGCTTCATGGAAGAGAACGTCCAAGGCCGTCCGGTCGAGGGAGCGCTCATCTGGGGTCAGCAGGCTACTAGTCATAGCCATAGCATACGGCTTCAGATAATATTAGTCAAGATCATTTTGCAAAAGAACGTATGAGCTGCTATGATGGGTCTATGGAAACCCTCCACAACACGGAGACCTGCTCGAAAACTCCGGCCGTTCTTCGGGACGCATTCAGCTGGGCGCTCGCCCGCCTGACGCAGACCTTCATCGCCGCTCAGAACGCTGCGCTTGAGGAGCTCGGGCTGACGATGCGCAGTTTTGCGGTTCTCGCGACCGTGAGCGAACGCGCGGCGCGTACGCAACTCGAGATCGCGCAGGTCGTCGGCTTGGACAAGAGCACGCTCGTGTCGACGATCGACGAGTTGGAGAAACGTGGACTCGTCGAGCGACGCGCGGATCCCGCCGACCGCCGGGCTCGTGTCGTCGAGAGCACGCCGGCTGGCCGCAAGCTCGGTGCGCGAGGCGCAGAGATCGTCGCCGGGACGGAGGCGAAGTTGCTCGGCGGTTTTAACCCGTCCGAGGCGTCGCGGCTGAAATCATCCGTCATCGACCTATTGCTCGGGGCGCTGCGCGAAGACCCGAACCGGCCCGGCAGCTGCATATAAAAAAAGTGGCCGGAATTTCGTCCGGCCACCCTTTCCCGTTGCTACTTCTCGGAGTGTGCAATGGAGCTTCGCACAGGTGTTATGGTAGGGTGGCGCTCTGAGAAGGCTCTGAGAATTCGTGGACAATCGCATCTATCTCGACTATGCCGCAACGACCCCGGTGCGCCGCGAGGTGCTCGAGGCCATGCTTCCTTATTTTTCGCAGGCCGGGCATAACCCGAGCTCACTGCATGCGGAAGGACGCCGCGCTCGCGCGGGTCTCGACGACGCGCGCGATCGCGTAGCGCAAATACTCGGCGTACCGCGCAAGACAATTACGTTTACCGGAAGCGGTTCGGAATCCGACAATCAAGCGATCGTGAGCGTCGCGCGCGCCTTGCGCGATCGCGGCCGGCATATTATCTCGTCCGTCATCGAACATCACGCGGTATTACATGCGCTCGACGCGCTACATGACGAAGGTTTCGACGTTACGTTGCTTCCCGTCGATGCACGCGGACTCGTTGACGTCGAAGAATTCTCGGCTGCCATTCGTAGCGATACGGTGCTTGCATCGATCATGCTCGCGAACAACGAAATCGGCACGATTCAACCGGTCGCGCGCCTTGCCGGGATCGCACGCGCGCGCAATGTGTTGTTTCACACCGATGCCGTGCAAGCCGCGCCGTGGATGGATGTTCGTCCCGATGCGCTCGGCGTGGACATGCTGGCGATCTCCGCGCACAAATTCTACGGACCCAAGGGCGTCGGCGTTCTCTACGCACGCGAAGGGATTCCGATTCAACCGTTGGTCTACGGCGGCGGGCAAGAATTCGGGCGCCGGTCCGGCACCGAAAATGTTGCCGGCATCGTCGGTCTTGCGTCCGCACTCGGCTTGGCGGTGCAAGAGCGCGCCGAAACCGCCCCGCGGGTCGAGGCCCTGCGCGACCGTCTTGAAGCGCGGATAAAGGGGCTCGAGGACGTGCGCATCAACGGCGAAGGCGCCCCGCGGCTGCCGAACAATTGCAATGTGTCATTTGCGGGTATCGACTCAGAGTCGATGCTCGTCGGACTAGATCTCGAGGGAGTAGCCGTATCCGCCGGAAGCGCCTGTACGTCGGGAGCCTTGGAACCTAGCCACGTCATCACCGCGCTTGATATCGATCCGCGCTGGCACCAGGGCGTCATCCGTTTTTCTCTCGGGACCGGTACCATGGACGCGGAAATCGAACGGGCAGGAAGCTTGGTAGCCAACTTGGCAAGCGAAATGCGAGAAAGGAACCTTCACTCATGAGCACCGGGACCGACCTTAGCTGGATCATGTACGTCGGAGTGGGTGTCGGCGTGCTGCTTATCGGGATCGGCGTTCTCTGGGGAATGCTGGCCCTCGCGAAGACGCTCGGACGCGTGAACGTGACGCTCGATGAGGTGGACCGGCAGATCTCGACCCTCAGCAAACCTGTGAACGAGACGCTCGACCACGTGGGGGGTATCGCCGACACGGCGGACCAGACGCTCGCGCGGCTCAGCGGCGTGGTGAAGTCGCTCGAGGATGTGGCGGGGTCGGTCTCGCAGACCGCCTCTTTGACCAAGGACGCGCTGTCGCCGGCGATCGTAAACGTCGGGGCAACGATAACGGGAGTCAGTGCCGGTTTACGGCGTCTGGTAACGGGAAGAAAGTCAGCAGGCGAATCCTAGGAGGCGATTTCGAACATGAATGATGAGAATCGCGGCGGTGGTTTTTTCGCCGGATTCCTTCTCGGCGCTATCGTGGGCGGCGCGGTTGCCGTGCTCCTCACCCAAGAAGAGACGCGCGACGTGCTGGTTGGGAAAGCCCGAGAAGCGGGTAATCTGGCCATGGACGCCACGGGTGATTTGCGGGGGCGCGTGACCGACGTTACATCGACGTGGCAAGAAAGTGCGGCCGAACTCTACGAGCGCGGCCGTCAAGTGGTTGAAAACGCGCGCAGTACTATCAACGAAGCGGTTGAGGAAGGCAATGCCTCTGCCGACTCGTTGCGTGAACAACTCGAACGTAAGGCCGACGCATAGGAGTGAAAAAGACGTTGGACATCAAGGTGAACGTGCGTGAAGCACAAGGCGATTGTTATGTCGTCGATCTCGGCGGCGAGATCGACGTATACACCTCGCCGAAGGTCAAGGACGCAATCGGCGAGCTCATCGATCGCGGCGTGTATCACCTCGTCATCAATCTCGAAAAGGTCCGGTACATCGATTCGACCGGCCTCGGCGTGCTCATCGGCGGTCTCAAGCGCGTTCGCGAGCATGGCGGCTCCGTGAACTTGGTCTGCACGAACCCGCAGATCAAGAAGATTTTCGACATCACGGGTCTGGTGAAAATTTTCGGCATCTTCGAAAGCGAAGACGCAGCAATGAAGGCACTAGTGTGAATCAGCCGGTTCCGCGCGCCGACGACATCGACGTCGTCGAATTACGCGTGCCGTGTAAAGCGGAATGGGTCGCACTCGCACGGCTCTCCGTAGCCGCCGTGGCCAGCCGTTTGCATTTCTCGATCGACGAAATTGAAGACATCAAGCTCGCCGTCGCCGAGGCATGCACGAACGCGATTCAGCATGCGCACGGAAGTTCGTACATCGAAATCCGCTGCGAAGCGCTGAGTGACGGGCTTCGCATCCAAGTACGCGATTACGGACGCGGAACGCGTCCGGAAAGCATCCGTTCGCGCGAACTCGAGGACGAGCGTGTCGGAGGGCTGGGCGTGTTCTTAATTCGCTCGCTGATGGACGACGTCTCGTATGACGTGCATCCGGAGCAAGGGACGCAGCTCATTATGACCAAGCGACTGCCGGTATAACGTGCAAGAATCGAACCACGACGTTCGTTCCGAGCGGGAACGGACGCGAGCGCTCTTTGGGCGGTTTGCCGTCGCAAGAGCGCGTCACGATCAGAACCCCGATCGTAAGGACAGCGAGTACGAGTCGCTGCGCAACGACCTCGTCGTCGCGCATCTGAATCTCGTCCGTTTTCTGGCGCTCAAGTTCGCGAATCGTGGCGAGCCGCTCGACGATCTCGTGCAAGTGGGAACGGTCGGACTGCTCAAGGCGATCGACCGCTTCGAACTCGATCGCGGCGTCGAGTTCACGACGTACGCCACGCCGACGATCGTGGGCGAGATCAAACGGTACTTTCGTGACAAAGGCTGGGCGGTAAAAGTGCCGCGCCGCTTGCAAGAGCTCAATCTCTCCGTGAATCGCGCAAACGAAAAGATGGCGGTCGAACTCGGCCGCAGTCCGACGGTAGCCGAACTCGCGGAACGATTGAATGCGACCGAAGAAGAGATTCTCGAAGCGCAAGAGTTGGGGCAAGCCTACAACTTGCTCTCGCTTGACTCCGAAGTCTCCGGCGAAGGCGAAAAGAAGTCGCAAACCCTTGCGGACACGGTCGGCATTACCGATTCGGGTCTCGAGATGCTCGAAGATCGCGCCAATCTCGAGCGCGCGTTTCACGTGCTTACCGGGCGCGAACGGGTCATCATCTATTTGCGATTCTATGAATCGGTTTCGCAAACGGAAATCGCCAAACGCCTCAACGTGTCGCAAATGCACGTCTCGCGTTTGCAGGCGAAGGCGCTGGAAAAATTGCGGGCGGTCCTGCGCGAGTGATACGCGCGTTCGCCGCGCTCGCGGCGACCATTGCACTCTCCGCGTGCGGCGGCGGAAGCGCGCAATCGACGTCGTCTCCCTCGCCCGCAAGCCGAAGCGACCTGCGCAACGCGTTCCAGACGAGCTTCTTACGCTCGTGTCTTGGCGCTATACCCGGCAAGGCGGGCGCGGCGTATTGCCGGTGCTCCGTAGATCGTCTGGAAGCGTCGTTCACCGACGACGAGCTGGCTCGGTTGACGCCGGACGATCCGAAATTCCGCGCGGCGACGCACGCGTGTGCCGAGAAAGCCGGATTGCGCGTGGCGCCGGGACACTAGGCTGTTCGCGGGCGCTCGTAGTATCATGCGGAAGCCCTTATGAAAAGCCAAGAACTCCGTCAGGCTTGGATCGACTTTTTCGTCGCCAAGCAACACAAGCTGCTTCCCTCGGCGAGTCTGATCCCCGACGAAATGTCGACGACGCTCTTTACGATCGCCGGCATGGAGCAGTTCGTTCCCGTCTTTCTCGGCGAGCAGCCGCCCCCCGCGCCGCGCGCGGTAACGGTGCAGCGCTGCTTGCGCGTTGCCGGCGCGAAGAGCGACATCGAAAACGTCGGCCGCACCGGCCGCCACGGCACGTTTCTGGAGATGCTCGGGAACTTTTCGTTCGGCGATTACTATAAGCGCGAAGCGATTGCGTGGGCGTGGGAGTTCTCGACGCAAGTCCTCAAGCTCGACCCCAAACGCATCTACGTCACCGTGCACACGAGCGACGACGAAGCCGAGCGCATTTGGATCGACGAGATCGGCCTCCCGAAAGAGCGGATCAGCCGTTGGGATGAAGACAACTTCTGGACGATGGGACCGACCGGGCCGTGCGGTCCGTGTACGGAGTTGTTCTACGATACGGGCGAACAGTACGCGAGCGGTCCCGACGATACCGGTCCCAACTTGGGCAACCGCTTCGTCGAGTTTTGGAACGTCGTTTTTCAACAATACAATCGCAGCTCCGATCACAAACTGACGGAACTGCCGAAGAAATCGATCGATACGGGCGCCGGGTTCGAGCGGTGTCTCGCGCTTGCGAACAAACAAGCGTCGATGTACGAGACCGATCTCTTCACCGACTTGATCGAAGCGCAACCGCCCGTCGGGCAAACGTCGCTCGCGCCTGCGGAACAGCGCATTCGTCAGAACATCATCGCCGACCACGCGCGCGCCGTGACGTTCATGATCAACGACGGCATCTTCCCCTCGAATACCGATCGCGGGTATGTCCTACGATTTCTGATCCGTCGCGCGATTCGTAACGGACGTCTGCTCGGATACGCCGACGGGTTTCTCACCGAACTCGTGCCCGCGGTCGTAAAATCGCTCTCGCCCGGCTATTCCGAATTGCGCCAAAACGTTGGACGCATCCAGCAGACGCTTCGCGCGGAAGAGCAAACCTTCGATCGGACCCTCGCGCGCGGTATGGCGATGCTCGACCGTCTGATTCAAGATGCAAACGATAACTGCACGCGCCTGATCTCCGGCGAAGATGCATTCATACTGCACGATACGTACGGCTTCCCGGTCGAACTCACGCGCGAAATCGCAGGCGACGGCGGTGTTGCCATCGACACGGTCGAGTTCGAGCAGAAGATGAACGAACAGCGCGAACGCGCGCGTCGCGACGCGGCGTCGAAGCGCGCGGTGGTAACGCTCGCGGAATTGCCGGCAGTGAAGTCGGAATTCACCGGTTACGAAGGCCTTGAAGCCGATGGTGAGATCGTCGCGATTCTCAAAGATGAAAAATCGGTCGACACATTGAGCGCGGGCGAACGCGGCGTTATCGTTTTGGACCGCACGTCGTTCTACGCCGAACGCGGCGGTCAGATCGGCGACCGCGGACGGTTGACGAACGCTGACGGCTCGGTCTTCGAAGTTGAAGATACGCAACCTATGGGCGACGCCGTCGCGCATCACGGCATCGTGCGCGGTGGAGAGTTCCGCGCGAGCAATCGCGTGCATACGGCGGTGTACGATTGGTGGCGCCGCGAAATTCGCCGCCATCACACCTCGGCGCACTTGCTGCAGCGCGCGCTGAAAGACGTGCTCGGCGACGACGTCGCACAGGCCGGATCGTGGGTCGGTATCGATCGCATGCGCTTCGATTTCCGCTGGCCGGCCGGCAGTCTGTCGCCCGAACAGAAGCGTGCGGTATCCGGGCGCGTCAACGAAATGATCCGCGACGATTCGCATCTCGTTACGCGCGAGTTACCGATCGAACAAGCTCGCGAGACCGGCGCCATTACGATGGCCGGTGAAAAGTACGGCGAGGTCGTTCGCGTCGTGCAGGCGGGTCCGTCCGTGGAATTCTGCGGCGGCACGCATTCGCATACGACGGGCGAGCTTGGGATGTTCCTCATCTTGAGTGAATCGTCGATCGGCAGTGGAATACGCCGCATCGAAAGCTGCGTTTCACAAGCCGCGGAAGATTTTGTCGGGCGGCAACAGACGCTGGTCGGCGATCTCGCCACCTCGCTTGCAACCACGCCGGACGAAATCTCCGAACGCGTGTCGCGCATGCAACGCGACATCAAGGATCTGCAGACCGCGGTCGGGCAGCTCAAAGCGCGTTTGGCTTCGGCCGATGCGCAAGCGTATCTCGAACGCGTCGAACGCAAAGGCGACCGCGCGTTCGTCGGCGCCGTCGTACACGAAGGGAATGCGGAGGCGCTGCGTCATCTCACGAGCGCGCTGCGCAGCCGTTTGCCGAGCGGCGTCATCGCACTTGCCGGCGTCGACAACGGCAGCGTCAATCTGCTCGTCTCCGCAAGCGACGATCTCGTGAAAGCCGGCGTGCACGCTGGTAATCTCGTGAAGCTAGCGGCCCCGCTCGTCGACGGCAAAGGCGGCGGTGCGCCTGCGCAAGCGCAAGGCGGCGGAAAGAATGCGAGCGGCGCGCCTGCGGCGCTGCAAGCAATTCGCGACGCCGTGCTGGCGTGAAGCGCGTTTTTTCCGTCATCGCGGTGCTGGCGGCATTGATTGCCGCTGCGCCGCGAACTGCGGCTCCGATCGATTCGCAAATCGCGCTCGAACGGTACGAACTCGAAATGTCGTCGTTGAAACGGCCGAAGGCGATGATCTTCACGTATACCGTCTCGCAGGCGGGCGCGAATTCGATCGAGCAGCGCCACCAGGTCTATCGCAGCGGCGAAGACGTTCGCGATGAGACGCTTGCAGTCGACGGGACGTCCCTCACGCAGAAACTCGTGACCATTGCGAAACGTCCCGACCGCTACGATGTGTCGCGCGTCGCGCCACGCTCGGCCGCATATACGATGCTCTTCTTGCGCTCGGTGCGCGACGGGTCGCACTTCGACTACATGTACGAAGCGCGTCCGTTGATTCCGTCGGACACCGGCTTCGTCGTAACCAACGTGACGATCGACGGCCAAACGTATCTGCCGCGGACGATTGTTTTTCGCGCGGCTGCGGGGACGACCACCGGCACCGGCGAGCTGCAATATGGTAAGTCGGGCGGCTTTTGGCTGCCGTTCGTTGCAAGCGTCGAAGCCGACGTAAAAGGCAAGACGACGCGCGAGCGTATTCTCTGGACAGACTATCGTTTTCCACGTTCATTACCGCCGTCGACGTTCGTCGGTCCGAAGCCGCGGCCGCAGCCGACGCTACCGGCAGTTTAGCGATGAAGGCGGCGCGCCTTGCAGATCTTGCAGCGTTGGGCGCGCCGCTGATGCTCTACGGCATCACTGCGCATCGGTTCGTCGGCTTTTGGGACGTCGGCGAAATGGATACGGTTCCGTACATTCTGGGCATCGCACACCCGCCAGGGCTCCCGTTCTATACGCTTGCGGGCTGGGCGTTTTCGCACGCGTTTCCGTTCGGTTCGGTTGCGTTTCGGATGAGTCTGTTCAGCGCGATCTGCGTGAGCGTTGCGGCATGGTGCGTCTACGCACTTGTGAATGAACTTCGGCGCGACGCCGTTTCCGGTGTGCTCGCGGCGTGGCTTTTTGCCGCCGGAGGCGTCGCGTGGACGGTTGCGACGCGCGCGGACGTTCACGCCTTCGAGATCGCGTTGTACGCCGGTACGCTCGTACTCTTGCTGCGCTGGTACCGGCAGCCGGCTGCCGGCCGTCTTTACATCACGGCGTTGTTCTTCGGACTTGCTGTTGCGGCGCATCCGGTCGGACTCTTCTTGCTTCCCGCGCTGCTGACGATCGTGATCGCGAAGCTGCACGAAATCGAGGGGCGGCCGTTGCTCGTGGCCTGCCTCATCGCCGGGCTCGCAGCGACGATCTGGTTTCTCTATCTTCCGTTGCGCAGTGCATATGTTACCGCGGCACACCTCGACCCCGTCGCGCAGCTCGGGCTGGTTGGAAATGCATTTTGGGATTACGACCATCCGATGGTGCCGTCGAACTTCGTCGACCTGGTGTTCGCGCAGGATCTCGACGTGGCCGCCGGCCTCCACGCATATGCGAGTGACGCATATTTCAACGAGCTGGCGTCATTCGTCGCGCTTGCTGCACGCGAACTGACGCCGCTCGGTCTTGCCGTTGCCGCGATCGGTGCGTTCGCTGCTGCACGACGACGCGATCTCGGCGTCGCCGCGCTCTGCATCGCCGGTATGGCGCCTGCACTCTTCGCGCTCGGGTTTCACGACGAATCCGATGCATCGCGCTACTTCTTGCCGGCATTCGTGATGCTCGCATCGCTCGCGGGATATGGACTTCATGCATTGCGCTTTGCGATCGTTCGCGTGCCGGTGCAAGTTGCGCTCTTTGGGGCTGCTGCGGTGTTGGTGACGACGCAGCCGACGATTTCAGGACAAGCCGGCGACCGCCGCGCGCTCGATCAGGCGAATGCGGTGCTCGAACGAACGCCCGATAACGCGATCGTCGTCGCAAGTTGGACGCTAGCGCCTGCGCTTGCATATCGCGCGTATGTCGACGGTGCCGCAGGGCATCGCACGATCGTTCCTGCGTGGGTGGGCGAGGTCGCGGACCGTCTGGACGGCTGGAGCGCACGCCGCGCAGTCTTCGTTGTCGGAACACCGGAAGGAAGCGTTCATAGCATTCGCCTCGAACGGCTGTCCGCGCAACCCGAACTCTACCGTGTGGAGCGAACGACCGCGCAACTGTGAAAATCAAACGATCCCTTATTGCCGGCGCGATTGCAGCCGTTCTCATCGCGATCGTTTCCCGCGGGCGCGCGACGCCGTACGACAACTACGTGTTGCTGGCGCAGGCGTTACTCCACGGCCACACGTGGATCAATTGGCCCGGCGCCTACATCGACGCCTTGGCGTACAACGGTCACTACTATGTCATCGAGGCGCCCATGCCGGCGCTGTTGCTGCTTCCGTTTGTCGCGATATTCGGCAGCGTCAATCAAACGTTGCTCTCGATCGTGCTTGGTGCGGTCGCGGTCGGCGCGGCGTACGAGCTGGGCGAACGCTACGGCGTCGATGAAAGCGCAAATCTGTGGATTACGGCATTCTTACTCGCCGGGACGGATTTGCTCTGGTGCGCGATGCTCGGCGATGTGTGGTTCATCGCGCATGTCTCTGCCGTCTGTTTCACGATGTTGTCGCTCGTCGAGCTCGCGGGAAAAAAGCGCGGCTGGCTGGTTGCAATCTGGGGCAGTGCTGCATTGCTCTCGCGTTTCGATCTCATCCTTGCGCTTCCGGTGTACGCGTATCTGCTGAACTCGCGACGCGCGATCGCATCGTTTGTCGCGGTCCTCGTGCCCGTTGCATTCGGTTGGGTTTCGTACAATCTCGCGCGCTGGGGAACGTGGTACGACATCGGTTACACTGCGTGGTATCACCAGGATCAAGCGGGCAGTCCCACCGGTTCGCCGTTTCAGTTACGCTACTTTCCTTATCAGTTCTGGTCGTTTTTCATTCAGGCGCCGGAGAAAGTTCCGCAGTTTCCCTATCTGCAGCCGTCGCTCAGCGGTGTCGCGCTCACATGGACTAGCCCCGCGTTGATATACGCATTCTTCGCGCGAAGGCCCGTGCAGTTGGTTCTTGCGCTCTGGGCCGCCGTGCTGGTTACCGCGGCACCGAACTTTGTCTACTACGTCAACGGCTTCGCGCAATTCGGCATGCGCCACGCCCTCGATTTCGAACCGTTCCTCGTCGCGCTGATGTTCCTCGCTGCAAAGAATGGACTCGCGCTCTGGACGCGAGTGCTCATCGCGTACTCGATCATTGTGGGCCTCTGGGGCTGCTGGTTCTGGAACAGCTTCGTCAGAACGTAATCCCGCCCGTGTCATCCTGAACGCAGCGCCGCAGGCGCGGAGTTGAAGGATCGCTACGAGCAAAACGCCCGGCGAGATCTCGCCGGGCGCTTGAATTGAGGCGATCCTTCAACTCCGGTGCTTCGCACCTGCGTTCAGGATGACACGGTTAGCGGACTGGGACGGGGACCCCGCTGATGTTCGGCCTTGTTTGGTTTCCGGGGGCTTGTGCGGGTGCCGGAGGTTCGGGGGTTGTTCCGAGCGGTAGATAGCGGTAGGCGAGGCAGTAGGCGAGGTAGTCGTTATACGACTCGCACTCATTCGAGATCGTGAAGCACCGGACGATCCACATCGGGCCGCTTACGAGGACACCGACGCCCGAGAGCAGCGCAAGAGTCATCAGAATGCCGCGCTTCCACTCGCCCATGTAGTACGATTCGCCGCCGACGATGCCGAGCAAAATGGTCAGGATGAGACCGACTTGCGGGTCCTTCGCGAAGCGGCGATAGTCGTAGATGAACGCGCCTTGGCTTTCGGGGCGGACGTACTGCAGAAGGGTCTCGACGTACGGTGTCATGGTTGTCTTCCTCCACCTTTCACTACGCCGCAGGGCAACCGGGTGTTTCAAGCCGGGACGACGGACTCATAGGCTCCGCGCAAGTCCGCAGCGCTGCTGACCGGCGCCGCGCACGTCGTTCCGGCGCAAACGTAGGCTTGTGGGGCTCCGTGACCGTCTTCACCATAGACGGTCGTAAAGGCCGCCGGCAGGCGGCGCGCGGCCTCGCGCAGGTCGCTCGTTGCTGCCGGGGTACCGCGTAGGCGCACGCTCACGGGCATCGTCAGGTACCGGCGTAGAGCTCGCGCGTAGGTTGCTGCGAAACTGCCCGCGTTTTCGTAGGAAGACGCGTAGAGCATAAGGACGCGTTGTGCTTGTTCGCGGTAGTGATCTTGACCGGTCATGACGCTCAGGCGCATCAGGTTCTCCGCCATGATGCCGTTATCGATCATCGGGCGATCGGCAAGTTCCAGACGCCCGATGACGTTTTCGCGGCGCGCGTGGTCGTAGAAGCCGCCCTCGGTCGCACCGAAATGCAAGATCGTGCCGTCGGTGTGCAGGCGTGCGCGGTCGAGCAGACGCCGTTCCCCGGTTGCTTCATGCGCGTCCAGCAACGCGCGGATGTATGCGACTTGGTCGGTCAATAGTCCACGAATACGGGGCTCTTCGCCGGGTGCGACGACGTGAAGCAACATGCCGTCGGAGTCTCGTACACGTTCGTAAAGAGAGTCGAGCGTGAATAGCGCTTCCTTCGCGAGCTCGTCATCGTCGGTCGCGAGCGACGCCCAGGCAAACGCGCCGGCAAGTGATGCCGTCCAATTTGAGTACGAACGCGGATCGACGAACGGCGCCGTGCGTTTGCGTCGCTCCTCGAGCGGAAGCTCGAAGTATGATTCATCGGCATCTTGGCTTCCCGAAAAGAAGCCGGTAACGGGGTCGCGCAAGACCGTTCGCACGTACATGATCGTCGAACGCAGCGTCGCGTGCGCCTCCTGAGTCGGTGCCCAGAGTTGCAACTGCGAAAGCACGCGCAAGAGTCCCGCGTGATCTTCGGCCATTTTTTCGAAATGCGGAACGGACCAGTCGCGGGTCGTCGAATAGCGGAAGAATCCGCCTTCGACGTGATCGTACATGCCGCCGCGCGACATCTCGAGCATCGTGCGTGACACCATGTCGTAACACGTTTGGTCGTTACGCGCGCGCCACTCGTAGAGCAGAAACTCGAGCAGCTCGGGCTGCGGAAACTTCGGCGCGTCGCCGAATCCGCCGTACTCCGGATCGTATGCATCGGTCGCCACGCCACGCACGTGATCGACGATCGCCGTCGTTACCGCTTCGGGCGGCGCCGAATCGAAGACAATGCGCCGTCCTTGCAGCTCTTCCGAACGCTGTGCGATCTCGTCTTTCTTTTCTCGATAGAATCGCGCGATGTCGTCGAGTGCGTGACGCATCTGCGAAGGAGCGAGGTAGGTTGCTCCGGTCAGCGTCGTGCCATCCGGTGCGAGAAACGCAGTCGTGGGCCAACCGCCCATGTTGTAGCGCGAGTTGATGTCCGGCCGCTCGTCGTTATCGACGCGCACCGGCACGTAGCCGGAGTTGATGAGATCGATGACGCCGGAGTCGGAGTACGTCGTTTCATCCATGACGTGACACCAGTGGCACCACACGGCAGAGATCGAGAGCAGAATCGGTTTATCTTCGCGCGCAGCGCGATCGAATGCGTCCGGTCCCCAGGAGGTCCATCCGATCTCGCCGGCGCGATTCGGTCGCGGTGAGAAATGAAAGTCAGCCATCGTCTTCATGGGCTCCGCGCAGAAACGACGTCAAGTAAAAAAGTGCAAAGAGCACGAACGCCGCAAAGAGGTAGAAAGCTATCGTACTCGCTCGGAACCACCACGTGAAGATGAATGCGATGAAGAAAGCGAAAGCCGACGCGGCGTACGTGCGATGCGCTGCAGGCGTCATGCCGTACACGTCGGTATCATAATACCCGCCGGCCGTCCGGCTGCGGAACATGGCGAAAATGGCCACAATACCCGCACACGTCGCGCCTAAAACGCTCCACGTCACGTTTCGGCCGTTTCGAGAGGCACGGGGTTTGTGCTTGCGAGCGAGCGGGAAAACCCTACTCGCTCTATCGGTTAGCGCGTCCAGCGCGAAACCATGCGAGGAAGGGAGAACTTCACACTTATGAGCGATCCGGTAATCGTCAGGGATGAGAGCGGAAGCAGCGGCGCCGCAATCGGCATCACGCTGATCGTCATCGTTGCGGTCCTCATCGCGCTCTTCGCGTGGCACCCGTGGTCCACGACGAGCACCTCGACGACCCATAATACAACCATTACGCAACCGGACAACAACTCCGGTTCGAACGGCTCGTCGACGACGAATAGCACGACGACCACGAACGGCAACAACGGGGGGCATCCGTAATATATGGCCGGACTACTCTGGGCCATCATCGTCATTCTGTTCATCTTCTGGCTGGTTGGACTATCGTTCCATCTCCTTGGCGGTCTGATCCACATCGTGTTGGTGGTCGCAATCGTCTTGTTGATCGTCAACCTGTTGACCGGCCGGGGGGCAAGGGTGTAAGAGTCGGCATAGATGCCGGCGTCCAGAAAGAAGACGCGCGAGGCGAGCCGGTCAACCGGCTCGCTCGCGACGTATAAGAAAAAACGCGATTTTCAGGTCACGCCCGAACCGAGCGGCGCAAAAGCCAAAGCCGGCAAACGCCTTCGGTTCGTCGTGCAGAAACACGATGCAACGCGGCTTCACTACGATTTTCGTTTGGAAGCCGCGGGTGTTCTCGCGTCGTGGGCGGTACCGAAGGGACCGACGATGGTTCCCGGCGAGCGCCGGCTGGCGATGCACGTCGAGGATCACCCGATGGATTACCGCGACTTCGAAGGCGTGATCCCCAAAGGGCAATACGGCGCGGGCGAAGTGATCGTCTGGGACAACGGCTGGTACGAACTCGCCGAAGGGGACGATCCCGCTGAAGAGATCGAGCACGGCAAGATCAAGTTCATCATGCACGGCCACAAGCTGACCGGCATATTCACGCTCGTGAAGATCAAGCCGAAGGAAGGCGAGAGCGGCGATCCGTGGCTCCTGCTCAAGGATCACGATCCGGGCGGTGATCCGGCGAAGTATGACGTCAACGACTATCCGGCGTCGGTCATTACAGGACGCACGCTCGATGACATCCGTAAAGAAAAAGATCCTAAGACGTGGCAATCGTCAAAAGCCAAGGATCCGCCCAAGCGCGCCGCCGTTCGCGCGGCAGCAAAACGGAAAGCCGAGCCGCTGCCGCAGCTTAAAGGCGTCGAGCTTGCCACGCTCATCGATGCGCCGTTCGACAACGATGAGTGGCTCTTCGAAATCAAATGGGACGGCTATCGCGCGATTTGCACGGTCGATGAAAAAGGAAAGCTGACGCTCGTTTCCCGCAACGGATTGGATCTGCTCAAACAATTCCCCGCGATGGAAGGTTTGGCCGATGCGTTCGAGAGCGTGCCGATCATGGTCGACGGTGAAATCGTCAGCTTGGATTCGAAGGGGCGTTCGGATTTTCAACGGTTACAAGAATACGCGCAGCAAGGACACGATCTCACCTACGCTGCGTTCGACTTGATGTATGCCGACGGCCGCGATCAACGAAAGGTTCCGCTCGAAGAGCGCAAAGCGCTGCTCGAGCGGTTGATACGCGACGACGAACTCGTCCTGTACTCCAAACACGTTACCGCCAAAGGCAAAGCGCTCTTCGAACAGGCAAAACGCAACCAACTCGAAGGCATCATCGGCAAGAAACGTGAGTCGGTCTATATAGAACGGCGCACGCGCGATTGGGTCAAGATCAAAGCGCAACTCGAGCAAGAGTTCGTCATCGGCGGATGGACCGATCCGCGCGGCAGCCGGAAAGGGTTCGGCTCCTTGCTGCTGGGCGCGTATGAGGGGAAGAACCTTCGCTTCGTCGGCTCGGTCGGAACCGGATTTTCGGTCAAACTCATCGGCGAGATCGTGAAGAAACTCGAACGTTTATCGCGAGCGACATCCCCATTTTCCAATGAGGTCATCGCCAACGCCCCGACACATTGGGTGAAGCCCGAGATGGTCGGCGAAGTGCGCTTCACCGAGTGGACGCGTGATGGTTATCTGCGCCAGCCTGCTTTCTTGGGGCTGCGGGTCGATAAGGAAGCCCGCGACGTGGTAATCGAACGCCCCGAGGGGTAAAAAGCGCACCATGACCGAGCGGAACTGCGTCACGATCGTACTCGAAGGAGAGTTCGATATCGGTAATCTTACCGAGCTTAGCCGGCGGCTCAAAGCCGGCGAAGTGGGGGACGACGTGCTCATTGATTGCTCGCACCTCGACTACATCGACTCGACCGGTCTCACGCAGCTCTTCAAACTCCACCAAACGATCGAGAATAGCGGCGGCAGTGTCTATCTCACGGGAACGAGCACGCATATCCGCAAGCTCTTCACGCTCACGCGTCTCGACTCAATTTTTAAATTCAGAGACTGACCGTTGGCCCAGAAGCGTACCGACATCGCCGTTGACGGCCGAACGCTTTCGGTCTCGAATCTCGACAAAGTGCTTTTTCCCCGCGACGGTATTACGAAGGGTGAATTAATCGATTACTACCGCACAGTATCGCCGTGGTTGCTGCCGCATTTGCGCAACTACCCGCTCACGCTGCAACGGTATCCCGACGGGGTCGATGCGCAATCGTTTTTCGAAAAACATCTGCCGCGCGGGTTACCGGATTGGGCCGATCGCGTGACGCTCACCAGCCCCGAGGGCACGCGCGAAAAAACGATCTACATGCTCTGCAACGACGAAGCGACGCTCGTGTTCGTCGCGAATCTCGCGAGCATTATCCTGCACGTGTGGACCTCGCACGTGCCCACGATTGAAGAGCCGGATTACGTTTTCTTCGATCTCGATCCGGGCGAGACGTGCACCATCAAGACGCTGGCAACGGTTGCAGTAGCGATGCGTGATCTGCTGGCGGAGATCGGGTTAAAGACGCTTGTAAAAACGTCCGGCGGAATGGGTTTGCACGTCGTCGTTCCCCTAGCTGCGGGCTATACGTACGACGCTGCGAAGATGTTCGCCGAAGCCGTCGCGTCGCAACTGGCGCAACGTCAAGCGAATCTCGTTACGCTCGAGCGGTCGCTGAAGAAACGCGATCAGTCCCTCGTGTATCTCGACTATCTGCAGGTCGGGCGCGGCAAGACGATCGTCTCGATCTATTCGGTGCGAGCCCGCGACGGCGCCCCGGTGTCCACACCACTGGACTGGTCGGAGGTGGAAACGTTCGCGCGCAAGCGCAGCGGGTCGCCCCAGGAGACGTTCGCCCAATTCAACATGCGGACAACGCCGAAGCGGCTCGAGCGCGACGGCGATCTCTGGGCCGGACGCGCGTGGAAAAAGCAGCGCCTCGAACCGTCAATTGCCAAGGCGCAGAAACAGTGGGCACCACAATAGATTGTGGTAGGCGCGCGGCGCGAACCACCAAATAGCCCGGGCTGGAACCCTGCTTGCTAAAGTCGGGTACACTATTTTCGCTATGGCTCATTCAATTTGGTCCGGTGCTATCAACTTCGGTCTCGTTACGATTCCGGTGAAATTATTCACGGCCGTAAGAACCGACGAGCTCTCGTTCAATATGCTGCACGCTAAGGACGGCGGGCGCATCAAATACGAACGGATTTGCTCGATCGACGGCAAGCAAGTCCCGTGGGACGAGATCGTCAAAGGCTACGAGTACGAGAAGGGCCAGTACGTCGAGTTGACCGACGAGGATTTCAAAAAGGTCAATCCCGTCGCGACGCAGTCCGTCGACATTCTCGAGTTTGTCGATTTGGACAAGATCAATCCGATGTTCTTCGACAAGCCGTACTATCTCGAGCCGAGCAAACAGGGAAAGCACGCGTACGCGCTCTTGCGCGAAGCGCTCAATCAATCGAACAAAGTTGCCATAGCGCGGGTGGTTATTCGCACGAAGGAATACATCGCTGCGGTCAAGCCGATCGGCGAAGCACTCGTGCTGGAACTGATGCATTGGGCGAATGAGATCGTCGAGCCGTCGTCATTGGAAATTCCGGGCAAAGAGAAGCTGCCCGAGGGTGAAATGAAGATGGCAAAGATGTTGATCGACACGATGACGGTCGATGCATTCGAACCGGAAAAATTCACGAACACCTATCACGACGAGCTGCTTGCGATGATCGAGGCGCGCGCGCAAGGCAAAGAATTGCCGAAAGCCAAGAAGGCTGCCGCCCCGCGCGCAAAAGTCGTCAACCTCATGGACGTTCTTGCGCAATCGCTCGAAGAAAGCAAGAAACGCCGCGGCACCGGCACGAACGGCCGCGCCGCCTCATCCGAAAAACACGAAAAGAAGACGACAACCCGCCGCAAAAAATCCGCCGCTTAGTGTCATCCTGAGCCTGTCGAAGGATCGTAACGACGAAAAAGCCCGCATCGTACGATACGGGCTTTTTCGTATACCACCCGCTGCGGTTTTACTCAGGCCTTCGTACAGGACTCCGTGACGTTGACGACGCGTCCCGATTTTTCGGTAAACGACGTCTTCATCGTCTTTTTCGTATCGCTGACTTTGTTGTAGACTTCCGGCGCATATGATGCGATGTCAGGCGCCATGGACTGGAGCGTGTACGTGTACGTCTTCGTACTTCCCGCCGGCATAGGCGCGGTTGCGATTGCGAATTGGCCGCCGTCGCCGGTCGTGATGCGGACCCACTTACTAGAAACGGTGTCCCACGTGTATTTCGTCTGCGAATGGACTTCGCGCGGAATCCAGGATGCGGTGTGAATCGTATCGTCACGCACGATCCAGTATCCGGTTGGATCCATACTATACACTTCGGTCGTGGTGAAAGGCCCGGGGCGGCGCGAACTGATGTCCGTACACGTCCACGTTCCGATCAAAAATTTCATTGACGAGAGGTCCGGCTTCGGCGGCGTCGGAACCGGCGTTCCTTCGACTTTCGCGCCCTGCGCGAGTGCAACGGCGCTCACTGCTCCAAGGAGTGCCGCACTAAGGGAAAAGCAACGGATGAAATGATTCATAGAACATCCTCCATCCGCGGGCCGTTCTCACACGAGATAACACATCCTTTAAACTGTCCAGCCTATGCGGCGGGCCGTTGCGACTATGAGCAACGTCCCCCAGGTGTCATCCTGAGCGGAGCGCAGCGTAGTCGAAGGATCGCATAAATTCAAATGCCCGACGAGATCCCGTCGGGCATTTTGTTCGTTGCGATCCTTCGACTACGGTGCTTTTGCACCTACGCTCAGGATGACAGGGTGACAAACGCTTTCGGATACTCCGGGCGCGCAGTATTACTGATCGCCGAAGAGGTTCTTCAGAACCGATGCTGCGACACCACCGGCAACTCCGCCGGCGACTCCGGTTTGCGCCGCCGCTTGCGCTTCTTGTTTTCCTAGATACGGAATCAACGCGTGCGCGAGGTTCGGCATCGTGAGCGTCTGGAGCCATACTTTGCCCGGCCCGGTCAAGCGCGCGATGAACAATCCGTCCGCGCCGAAGATGGCGTTCATAATACCGCGCATAAACGTGATGTCGAAGTTGACGCTTGATTCGAACATCCCGATGTGGCCCGGATGCACTTGAATCGATTCACCGGGCGCGAGATCGTACGTCACGATTTCGCCGCCGAGCTCGACCCACGCGCTGCAATTGCCGCCTAAACGCTGCAGAATAAAGCCGTTCCCGCCGAAGATGCCGCCGCCGAGCGAACGCTGGAAGCCCATGTTCAACTCGACGCCTTGGGTCGCGCACAAGAACCCGTGGCGGTGAATCATGTACTCGTGTCCCGGTTGCACGTCGACTTGCATGATTTGGCCGGGGACCTTCGCAGCGAAGGCGACCAAGCCGTTTCCGTTTTGTGCGAAGTACTCGGTCATAAAAATGCCGCCGCCCGATAACGCGCGGCCGATGATACCCATGATGCCTTTGGCGCCGGCAGTCATCGCCGTCGTGTTCAACTGCACGTTGTCGGTCATCCACGAGAACTCGCCGGGCTCGGCGACGATTTTATCGCCCGGCTCGAGGCCGACTTCAAGAACGGGCAACGTAGTACCGGTAATCTTTGTCTTCATTAGACGAGCTCCTCAGCAGGCGGTGTGACTACGGATCCGTCGGTAACGTTGGGAGCTACTCTCGGCGTGCGCAGAGAGTTTCGGATGCCGAGGACGAGCGCGATCGCCGACATGATCAGCGGTTCGACACTCGCAAACGGCGACCCATATCGCGCGAGCAAACCGGTCGAAACCGGCGGCGCGAGAATACCGGAGAGTGAATCGAGCGACGAGGAGACGCCGAGGACGGTTCCCTGTTCGCGCTCGGTTGCGGCGTTCGAGATCATGGCAACCAAGCCGTTCTGCGCAAACCCGCCGCCGGTTGCAAAGAGAATCATAACGGCCGTCAGCGTATAGACGTTGTGCACGAACGGCGCGAGCGCAAATCCGCTGACGAGTAACACAAGACCGAGCGACGACATCACGCGATCGCCCAATCGGTTTGACGCTTTGCCGACCC